>NZ_PNOZ01000147.1:0-5485 GCF_002879555.1 Verrucosispora sp. ts21
GGCACCGTCACCGGTGATCGTCGCGGTGACCGTGTCCACCTCGGTACGGCCGGTCGCCGGGTCGGTGACGACAACCTCATCAACAGGCTTCACGTCCTCAATCGGCTCGGTTGAGCCGTCGGCCATGAGGATCCTGGTGCCCGGCACGAAGCTGTTGGAGATCGGACACGACTCACCGCCAGCCGAACCGGCATTGTTGCCACTGGTGCCACCACTGCTGCGCTTCGAGGCACCCGACGCACCGCCCGGCTTCGAATCACCCTTACCGACACCACCCCCACCGCCCCTGCCGGTGGACGCCGCCGAAGCCGAACGCATCCGCCAGGCACTGCGCCAATGGCAGACCCGCCAATCCGCCCACCGCCACCACAGTCGCGGGTCTCGATGAACGCACCCCGCTGGGTCATCCACCTACCCACCACCCTGACCAGCCTCGACCAGGCGACCGCGCTCGCCGTGGCCCTCCGCGACTCCCTCGGCCACCTGACGGTCATCGACTTCGGCGAAACCACCCTCAGCGAAGAAGACCACCAAAGCCTGCGTACCCAAGTCTGGTGCGACACCCCACTCGACGGCCTTCACCGCTGCCGCCGCCCCAACGCCCATCCGGGCACCTGCGCGCCAGCTCCGACGGCCTACGAGTAAACGTCCTTGCGATGCCCGACATCGTGGATGGTCAGTTCGTCGTCGTCGAGCCGGTAGAGGACCCGGTAGTCGCCGACGCGCAGACGACGTCCAGATCCGTCGCGCATCTCGGTCGAGTTCTGCGGCGCAGGATCAGCGACCAAGCCGAGGATCGCACTCAGGACGGTCAAGAAAACGTTGCGAGGTTGCTTGTGCAGCCAGACCAGCACGTCCCGGTCGATCTGAATCTTCACGCCGCCGCGCCGCCGGCCCGGTCAGCCAGCAGCGCCTCCACCTCGCGAGGATCGACCCCAAGCGATTCCAAAGCTGCCGACAGTGGCACGAACTGACCCTCGGCACGGGAACGGGCGATCACCGCCGAGTCCCGGCGGTCCCGGAACGCCTCGATCTCCTCCCACTCGTCGATGCCGATCAGGACAGCCACGGGCCGCTCGTACTTGGTGATGATCACCGGCTCACCGGTGCGCTCGATCCCCTCCAGCACCCGACCCACGCCATCGCGAAACTCCCGGAGCGTAATCCTCGCCATGTACCGCACTGTACCATGCGGTACCATTCCGACGTCCCAACATGCCCCGCCGCCACCTTCGACACCCGCTGGCGACGCTGCCCCGCCCCGGCGACCACCCGGGCACCTGCGGCCGTCGGGCACTACCCGATCAGGCGGTGCGCGGCGCGTCATTGGTCTCCGGCCACGGTGGGTCGGGTGGCGTCCACGGCGGTGTGCTCGCCGATTTGAACCCTCGCCTCGGCACCCGCCGTACGGCGTAACGGATGGCCCACGCGACACCGACAACCATCACGACCACCGCGACGATCGGCACGACGACCACCGCCGCACGTTGCGGAGGCCAACCGGTAAGCAGGCGCAGCAGCAACGGCAGTGGCACCATCGCCCCAGCGAGGATGCCCGCGACGCAGATCCGGCCGGTCGGGGCCGGCAACGACTCCGTGACGTTGGCGACGAGCACGGCAACGCCCGCCGGCAACGCCGCCATCCCCACGATCAGCGCAACCACGAGGACCGATCCCACTGCGTCGTCCGAGTTCGCGCCACGCAACTCGTAGGGGACGTACAGGGCGAGCGCCAGGAGACCGAGCGCGCCACCAACGGCGGCGAGTGGAATCACGAACCAGCCGTACCGCCGCGCCAGCAACGTGGCGCAGCCGGCAAGCATCACCAGGCTTCCCACCGCGACCGACAGCGGTACGGCGACCCGCCAACCGACGGTGACGGTCGCCTCGGCGACACCCGGGATCGGTGTCGCGGGTTGCTCGTGCCGGAAGCCGTCACCGGCAACTGTGCCGAACCCGATGCGCTCCCAGCGGCCTGCGGTGTCGCGGCGGGCAACGCCGTCCCAACCGTTTGCCACCAGCACGACCACCCCACCGTCCGGCTGATCGCGCACCAGCAACGCGCGGGACGACAGGTACTCGTCGGCATCACGCAAGCCAGGTATCGCCGTCGCCAGTCGCTGCCGGGCGTCCTCGTCAATCTGCCAGGCGACGCGCCAGCTGGTCCCACCGTCCCGACTCTCCTGCACCGCCAGGCGGCGCGGCACGATCCGGAAACCGTGCCCCGAGCGACCCACGCCTGGTCCATGCTGTTGCGGCGTGTGCATGCTTCCCCCGTGATGCTGCGAGCGCTTGCGCCTTCACGGTCGGCCCTGCTGATAACGCTCCAGCCTCGCCCGAGCCTCAAACCCGCATCCCACCAACACCGAGCGCCCATCAGAGGCCAAGATCCTGGACGGTCGAGGCCGCGACGATCCCTTCGCACGTCACCCACGGCGACCGGTTCCGGGGATCGACGCCGCACCGCTACGCGGCACGCCGCTGAACATCCGCCACGACGCTCCTGTCAGCAAAAGCTCCTATCGGAGATCGCGGATACGCCACGTCGCCTGACGGCAACCGTGACGGCAACCCAGGCCGACACCCACGAACGTGTACAAGCAGCCACCACTTTCAGTGATCGCGGATGGACCGCCGCTACGACTGCGCTACGGGCCCGGCGCTCCCCCTAATTTCGATAGACCACACTTCCTCGAAGCCGGGACGCGCATCTACCGCCTCTGCCTGGATTTGGCGAGCATGAACGAAGCAGTTCGCCCCATGGAGGCGATAACGAACGAATTCCCCTGTGGCGCTCTCTCGGATGAGATTGGGACCTCCTTTCGCGCCAACAGCTTCGGCAAGGAACTCGACACCAAGGGTGGTAGCGAACGCACTGTATCGATCAGCCAGTGCGGAAGGGACAATTTCGGGATCTGCGTCAAGCAGCCGATGAACCTGAATCGTAGAGCCAACGCAGATCCATGCCTGCTTTACGCGATCAAAGTAGAACTCCACCAGTCCGTAGTCGCGACGCATCCGTTTCTTCCGCGCGTCATCAACGTACTCCCTGCCCAGCGCGCCCTCGATCTCATCAGCGGTGAAACCTGGACCCACACCACAGACCAGCCCAGACAGGAGCGCATCCACGTAGAAGTCGGTGCCCGTCATCCCATCCCTTCCAGGGCTTTGATCAAGAAGTGCATTTCTGCGGCTCGGTTACTACTCATTCCCCATTCACCGCTGTTCATGCTACCCATTGCGCTGCGAGATTTGTCGATTAGGTCGGCACGAAGTTGTGGATTGCTCTGGATTTCAGCGAGCGCCCGTTGCACGTCTTCTGGCGTGGCGGTGCCTGAACGCAGTCGAATTGGTTCCGCGCCAATGCTGCCGCGCCCATCTGGGAAAATGCGCACCTCGTGATTTCCAACGTGCATATGAGCTCCCTTGGTCCCCCAGTCCTGAGCCGAAGGAGAAACCCGGATAGGTCCGCCGCAGTTGTGTACGAGTACCGGCGTGGTACCGGCTATCACATAGTACGTGTGGATGGTGTTTACGGTCAGGTCGTGCATGACCTTGGCGGCGATGTGTGGTTCGGTGGTGGCGATGGTGGCGTCGCCGCTGATGGTGCGTAGTTGCTCGCCGACGTGGAGGTGGGCTGCTGGCACCCATGCTTGGCGGGTTTCGCTCCAGATCTTGTGGTGGCCGGTTGTTTCGAGGGTTCCCTTTATACCGCCGAGGCCGACGACGGTGAGGTCGGTGAGGTTGGTGTCGATGTGGATGTGGAGTGCGGTGACGGTTTGGGGTGTGGTCTTGCCGGTTTCGGGATCGGTGGCGATGACCTGGTCCCCGATGCGGATGTCCTTGATCGGCTTGGTGGTGCCGTCGGCCATGAGTACGGGGGTGTCGGGGGCAAAGCTGTTGCAGGTTCTGCCGTTGAACTTTGTCCTCATTCCGCCGAGGTTTACGGCTCCCCCGCCGTCCCAGCCCCATCTTACGAAGCCTTCCGCAATCTGTCCGAAGATAGGTCCATAAAGTTTACGGTCGTAGTCGTTGCCGTATTCTCCCCCCAGCGCCCCTTGCATGACGTCGCGGGCGGACCACTGCAACTGGTCCATGCATGCGGCAGCCGACATGAACGCACAATCGAGACTCATTCGGCAGTTTGATCGCCCACCGTTTGGGTGGTTGCAGTACTCGATGAGTTCGCGGGCGAGTTCTCCGGCGCTTGGGCCGCTCGGGACGGGAACGCCGTTGAGGTAGAGGACGTCGGCGGCCATCGTGATTACGTAGATATCGTCACGGGCGATTATGTCGTGGCCGCCGTTACCACCGCCGCCGCCGTTACCACCGCCGCCGCCGTTGCCGTTGCCACCGCCGCTGTTACCGCCGCCGTTGCCGCCGCCTGGGTTTCTTGGCGGGGTGATTTTGCAGTCGTCATCTCCGCAGGGGATGAGGCCGGTGGGGTCGGACAGGGTGGTGGGGTTGTTGTTGGCGTAGCTGTAGCCGTTCCACTGTTGTGGGTCGGTGAGGTCTTGGATGGGGTCGACGCTGATGAAGCGGCCGGTGGTGGGGTCGTATTCGCGGGCGCCGAGGTGGGTGAGGCCGGTGTCGTCTTGGGTGCCGCCAACGAATCCGCGGGTGCCGAGGAAGATGCTTGGAGGAGTGGTGCGGTTTTCACCGTAGGGGGGGACTGTACAAATAACGGCTGATCGACCGATCAAGGGAGAGACGCCAGATGACGACCGAGATCACCTCGGGGCAGGAGCCGGCGGCCAGGCCGGCGGATGCGGTCACGGATGAGCAGTTGATCGCGATGCTGGTCGATCGGGCTCGTGGTGACGGGTTGAAGCTGACCGGTGAGGGTGGGCTGTTGCAGCAGCTCACCAAGCGGGTTCTGGAGTCGGCGTTGGACGGTGAGATCACCGATCACGTCGGCTACGACAAGCACGACCCTGCTGGTCGTGGTAGTGGGAACACTCGTAACGGCAGCCGGACCAAGACCGTGCTCACCGACGTCGGGCCGGTCGAGGTCCGCGTTCCGCGAGACGCGGCGGGCACGTTCGAGCCGCAGATCGTGCGCAAACGGCAACGCCGCCTGACCGGCGTCGACGACATGGTCCTGTCGTTGTCGGCCAAGGGGTTGACCCACGGCGAAATCGCGGCGCACCTGGCCGAGGTCTACGGGGCTGAGGTGTCCAAGCAGACCATCTCCACCATCACCGACAAGGTGATGGACGGCATGGCCGAGTGGTAGAACCGGCCCCTGGACCGGGTCTACCCGGTCGTGTTCATCGACGCCATCAACGTCAAGATCCGCGATGGGCAGGTCGCGAACCGGCCGATCTACCTCGCGATGGCGGTCACTGTCGACGGGCACCGCGACATCCTCGGCATCTGGGCCGGTGACGGCGGCGAGGGCGCCAAGCACTGGCTGCACGTGCTGACCGAGCTGAAGAACCGCGGCGTCGCCGACGTGCTGATGCTCGTCTGCGACGGGCTCAAG
>NZ_PNOZ01000148.1:0-5411 GCF_002879555.1 Verrucosispora sp. ts21
GCGGGGGTGCAATGTTGAAGGGCCCGCCGGGGTAGCCGGCGGGCCCTTCAACAATGCGGTGGAGGAGGTCAGCTCATCGTCAGGTCGGTGATGACGACTTCCTTCTTGGGGTGGCCGCCACCAGCCTGCTGGGCGAAGGCACCGTCGTCGCCCGCCTTGGCGACGTCCTCGACGATGTCCATGCCTTCGGTGATGGTGCCGAGCACTGTGTAGTTCGGGTCCAGCGGCGAGTCGCCGTAGACGATGAAGAACTGGCTGCCGCTGCTGGCCGGCTGACCGGAGTTGGCCATCGCGATGACGCCCGCGGGGTACGGCGGACGCTTGTCGGTCGGCAGGTTCTCCTCGGCCATCCGGTAGCTCGGACCGCCGGTGCCGTCACTGTCCCGCCAGCCCTTGCCGGTGGCGCTCGGGTCGCCGCACTGGAGCACCTTGATGCCTTCGGTCACCAGGCGGTGGCACTTGGTGTTGTCGAAGAAGTTCTGCTCGGCCAGGTGGGTGAAGCTGCCCGCGGTGCAGGGCACCGCCGACCGGTCGATCCGGGCGGTGATCGGACCGAGGTTGGTGGTGATCGTCATGGTCTGGACGCCGACCTTGCTCTGCTCGACGGGCGGCAGTCCGACGTCCTTGGTCGTCGGGCTCCGCTCGCCGTTGGGCAGCTCGACCCAGTCACACTGCACCGTGTCCGCGCTCTGGGCGGTGGTGTCGGTGCCGCCGCTGTCGTCGCCGATCAGGCTGCTGGCCAGCCAGACCGTACCGGCGACCACCAGCAGCAGGACCACGCCGCCGCCCACGACCGCCTGCGTCTGGCGGCGCTTGCGGGCCCGGGCCGACCGCTCGGCCATCTCCTTCTCGAGCCGGGCGCGGGCCGCCGCGCGCTGCCGCTCTCTGGTGGACGTCACGCTCGATCCTCCTGGACTGTCTGTGGATGCCGCTGCCCGTGGCGGGTCAGCCGGCGTTCGGGCTGGCCTCGGTCGAGCCGGAGACCGCCGGGCTCGGCGTGCCCGTGGGGTCGGCCGGCGATGCCGGATCGAGCACCGGCTCACCGACGGTCAGGCTCTGGATGACCACGTCGTTCTCCGGCTTGACCTTCTGCCCAGCCTCATCGGCCACGGTCGGCAGGGCACCGATCTTCTCCACCACGTCGAGGCCCCCGGTCACCCGCCCAATGATCGGGTACGCCGGATCGTGGCTGATGGAGTCCTTGAAGAAGATCAGGAACTGGCTGCTGTTGGCACCCGGCGGGTTCGAGATCATCGCCACCGTGCCCTTGGGGTACGTCGGCGGCTCGGTGGCCGGGGCCGGGCTGCTCTCCGGGGCGGTGGGGACGTTCTCGCTGTAGAACGAGTACGCCGGGCCGCCCAACCCGGTGCCGCTCGGGTCACCGCAGCGCAGCGCGCCCTCGGCCGTGATCTCGTGGCAGTTGGTGTTGTCGTAGAACGACTGGCTCGCCAGGTGGGCGATGCTCGCGGCGGCGCACGGCGCCTTCGCGAGATCCAACTCGATGCTGATCGGCCCGCCCTGGTTGGTGGTCACCGTCATGGGCCGCGTACCGGTCGTCGGCAGCCCGGTGGTGGCCGGCTCGCCCACGTCCTTGAGGTTGCTGTTGCCCTCGGTGTTCTGCGGGGTCCAGAGGCAGACCTCGGGGGCCGCGGTGTCCTCGGTCGGTTCCCGGTCGAACGCACCCAACGCCCAGGCCGAGCCTGCCACGACAAGCACGAGGATCAGGGCGGTACCGACCCCGGCACGAATCTGCCGACGTCGTCTGAGGGCGGCGGCTCGACGAGCCATCTGCCGGTCGAGCTTGGCCCGCGCCAGTTTGCGCTGCCGGTCCCTGCTGGAAGCCACCCGTGCTCCCCTTCCTCTACCCTGTTCGTCAAGCCGGTGGTTGCGCGTACCCGTCGGGCGGCAGGTGCGCCACGCCACACGCCCGCCAGAGTGTACGGGTACTGGCTGGAAAAGTCGTGTACGAGGTCTGTGCACAGGCTGATCGGGACATACCAGCGCCCGGTGAGGCTGGTGGGGCGGACGACGAAAACGTCGCGAGCTGCCGGTTAGGCTTCGACCGGACAGCACGACAGATGAGGAGCGGACGTGCTCGTAGCCGGCTTTCCCGCCGAGGCCTTCGGTACCAACTGCTACGTGGTCGCCACCGGGCCGGGGGAACAGTGCGTGGTGGTCGACCCCGGCATCGGGGTGATCGACCGGCTCGACGCGCTGCTGGCCGAGCATCGCCTGCATCCGGCCGCGGTGCTGCTCACCCACGGCCACCTGGACCACACCTTCTCGGTGGCGCCGGTCTGCGGGGCGCGGGGGATCACCGCCTACGTGCACCCGGACGACCGGGAGCTGCTGGCCGATCCGGCCAAGGCGCTGTCGATGGACCTGACCCAGCTGTTCGGCGGGCGGCTGCCGTACGCCGAGCCGGAGGACGTGGCCGAGCTGGCCGACGGTACGACGCTCACCCTCGCCGGGTTGGAGATCACCGTCGACCACGCGCCCGGCCATACCGGCGGGTCGGTGCTGTTCCGACTGCCCGGCGCCGGTTCGCCGTGGGAGGCCGATCAGGTCTGCCTCTCCGGTGACGTGCTGTTCGCCGGTTCGATCGGCCGCACCGACCTGCCGGGCGGCAGTATGCCGACGATGCTGACCAGCCTGCGGGACAAGATCCTTCCGCTGGCCGACGACACCGTCGTACTGCCTGGCCACGGCCCCGCGACCACCATCGGCCGCGAGCGCGCCACCAACCCGTACCTCGCCGAGGTGGCCGGGATGGGCGGCGGGCGACCGGCGGCCCCCACCCGCGGCCTGTAGCGGCCGCTCCCACGCTCACCCGCGCGGACCGTGCGGGTTTCCGAACGGAGCATCATGAGCAAGCCCACGCCCATCTCCGGCTTCCCGGAGTGGACGCCCGCCCAGCGGATGATCGAGCAGTACGTCCTGGACCGGATCCGGTCGACCTTCGAGCTGTACGGCTTCGCCCCGCTGGAGACCCGCGCGGTCGAGCCGCTGGACCAGTTGCTGCGCAAGGGGGAGACCTCCAAGGAGGTCTACGTGATCCGCCGGCTGCACGGGGACCCGGAGGGCCCGTCCGGCGACGACACCCTCGGCCTGCACTTCGACCTGACCGTGCCGTTCGCCCGCTACGTGCTGGAGAACGCCGGCAAGCTGAACTTCCCGTTCCGCCGCTACCAGATCCAGAAGGTGTGGCGCGGCGAGCGCCCGCAGGAGGGTCGCTACCGCGAGTTCCTCCAGGCCGACATCGACATCGTCGACCGGGACACCCTCGCGCCGCACTACGAGGCGGAGATGCCGCTGGTCATCGGCGACGCGCTGCGGTCGCTGCCGATTCCGCCGGTGCGCATCCAGGTCAACAACCGCAAGATCTGCGAGGGCTTCTACCGGGGCATCGGGCTGACCGACCCGGAGGCGGCGCTGCGCGCGGTCGACAAGCTCGACAAGATCGGCCCGGCCGGGGTGACGGAGCTGCTGGCGACCACAGCCGGGGCCAGCGAGGCGCAGGCCAAGGCGGTGCTGGCGTTGGCCGAGATCTCCGCGCCGGACGCCTCCTTCGCCGACGCGGTGCGCGGGCTCGGAGTCAGCGATCCGCTGCTGGACGAGGGCGTCGAGGAGTTGGTCCGGGTGGTGGAGACCGCCGCCGCGCACTCGCCCGGCCTCTGCGTGGCCGACCTGCGCATCGCCCGGGGCCTGGACTACTACACCGGCACCGTCTACGAGACCCAGATGATCGGGTACGAGCGTTTCGGCTCGGTCTGCTCCGGCGGCCGGTACGACAACCTGGCCAGCGCCGGCAACGTCCGCTTCCCCGGGGTGGGCATCTCCATCGGCGTGACCCGGCTGCTCGGCCTGCTCTTCGGCGCGGACGCCCTGTCGGTGTCCCGGTCGGTGCCGACCTGCGTGCTGGTGGCGGTGACCAGCGAGGAGCAGCGCCCGGCCAGCAACCGGGTCGCCGAGGCGCTGCGCTCGCGGGGCATCCCCACCGAGGTCTCGCCCAGCGCGGCGAAGTTCGGCAAGCAGATCCGCTACGCCGAGCGGCGCGGCATCCCGTACGTCTGGTTCCCCGGCGCCGACGGCGCGTCCGACGAGGTCAAGGACATCCGCTCCGGCGACCAGATCGCCGCCGTGGCAGGGGAGTGGACCCCACCCCAGGCCGACCTCAAGCCGCTGGTCGGCTGAGCGGGCCCGCACCTCGGCTGAGCGGGCCGGCACCGAGTTGGTCCCGGCGCGGTCCCGCTGCCGGCCGGGACCGCATGCCGGGTCTGGTGGTGCTCGTACCTTGCGAAGCCCCGGGCGTGGTCGTTGCTGGCTCTGGCGACGACCACGCCCGGGGCGGCTCATGTGCCGCCCGGTGCTGCGGTGCGTCAGGCGGCGGGAGGCTCCAGGGGCAGCAGCAGGCAACTGGAGGTGGCGTGGGCGACGAGGCGGTCCCGTCCGTCGGTCAGCCGCGCCTGGGCCAGAGCGGTACGGCGGCCCTGCTGCAGCACCGTCCCCTCGCAGCGCAGCATGCCGGAGTTCACGGTCACCGGGCGGAGGAACTTCACGTTCAGGTCGAGCGTGGTGTAGCCGATGCCGGCCGGCAGGGTGCTGTGTACGGCGCAGGCGGCGGCAGTGTCCAGCAGTGTCGAGATGACGCCGCCGTGCACCGTGCCGAGGGGGTTGTAGTGGAACTCCTGCGGCTCCAGTTCGACCACCACCCGCCCCTCCTCGGCGGTCATGCTGGCCATGTCGATCAGGTGCATCACCGGAGGGGCGGCCAGTTCGCCGGCGACCATGGCGCGGAGCAGGTCCAGGCCGCTGCGCCGACCGATCTGCGCGGCGTTGATGCTCGGGTCGGACCACGAGAAGGTGCGGCTGCGCGTCGCATCCTGCGTCTGCGTCATGGACTCAGCCTGGCAGTGGTTGCCTGAGTCTGTCAACGAGACCTAGCCTGGTGGCATGAGACCCGCCGCGTTGGACTGGTCGGTGGACAACTGCACGGTCGCCCGCGCCATGGAGGTCCTCGGCGAGAAGTGGACCCTGGTGGTGCTGCGTGAGGTGTTCAACGGGGTTCGCCGCTTCGACGACATGCGGGTGCGGACGGGGATTCCTCGGCAGGTGCTGACCAACCGGCTGGCCGGCCTGGTCGAGCAGGGCGTGCTACGCCGTGAGCCGTACCAGGAGCCGGGCAGTCGGATCCGCCACGAGTACCGCCTCACCCCCAAGGGCTTCGACCTGTGGCCGGTGCTGGTCGCCGTCCTGGCCTGGGGCGACCGCTACCTCGCCGATCCGGAGGGCTCCCCGCTGAGCGTCGGCCACCGCGACTGCGGCGCCGAGGTCCACGTGGAACTGCACTGCACCGCAGGCCACCCCGTCACCGACCCCCGCGACGTCATCCCCCGCCCCGGCCCCGGCGC
>NZ_PNOZ01000149.1:0-5381 GCF_002879555.1 Verrucosispora sp. ts21
TGTCCGGCGGTGTCCTACTCTCCCACACCCTCCCGAGTGCAGTACCATCGGCGCTGGAAGGCTTAGCTTCCGGGTTCGGAATGTAACCGGGCGTTTCCCTTCCGCCATAACCGCCGTAACCCTATCAACATATCAAACAACACCACACCAACAACAAAACGTTGGGGTACTTGTTTGTTTGTTGTGAGTTACACAGTGGACGCGAGCAGAACCTTTGTGAGCAAGTCCTCGGCCTATTAGTACCGGTCAACTGAACCCGTTACCGGGCTTACATTTCCGGCCTATCAACCCAGTAGTCTAGCTGGGGGCCTTACCCACCCAAAGGGTGGTGGGATACCTCATCTTGAAGCAGGCTTCCCGCTTAGATGCTTTCAGCGGTTATCCCTTCCGAACGTAGCTAACCAGCCGTGCCCCTGGCGGGACAACTGGCACACCAGAGGTTCGTCCGTCCCGGTCCTCTCGTACTAGGGACAGCCCTTCTCAAGTATCCTACGCGCACGGCGGATAGGGACCGAACTGTCTCACGACGTTCTAAACCCAGCTCGCGTACCGCTTTAATGGGCGAACAGCCCAACCCTTGGGACCTGCTACAGCCCCAGGATGCGACGAGCCGACATCGAGGTGCCAAACCATCCCGTCGATATGGACTCTTGGGGAAGATCAGCCTGTTATCCCCGGGGTACCTTTTATCCGTTGAGCGACACCGCTTCCACACGCAAGTGCCGGATCACTAGTCCCGACTTTCGTCCCTGCTCGACCCGTCAGTCTCACAGTCAAGCTCCCTTGTGTACTTGCACTCAACACCTGATTGCCAACCAGGCTGAGGGAACCTTTGGGCGCCTCCGTTACCTTTTAGGAGGCAACCGCCCCAGTTAAACTACCCACCAGACACTGTCCCTGAACCGGATAACGGTCCGAAGTTAGATACCCGAATCAACCAGAGTGGTATTTCAAGATTGCCTCCACACATACTGGCGTATGCGCTTCACCGGCTCCCACCTATCCTACACAAGCTAACTCAGATACCAATGTCAAGCTATAGTAAAGGTCCCGGGGTCTTTCCGTCCTGCCGCGCGTAACGAGCATCTTTACTCGTAATGCAATTTCGCCGGGCCTGTGGTTGAGACAGTGGGGAAGTCGTTACGCCATTCGTGCAGGTCGGAACTTACCCGACAAGGAATTTCGCTACCTTAGGATGGTTATAGTTACCACCGCCGTTTACTGGCGCTTAAGTTCTCCGCTTCGCCCCGAAGAGCTAACAGGTCCCCTTAACGTTCCAGCACCGGGCAGGCGTCAGTCCATATACATCGAATTACTTCTTCGCATGGACCTGTGTTTTTAGTAAACAGTCGCTTCCCCCTGCTCTCTGCGGCCATACAACGCTCCACCCGCGCGGGGCTTCACGTCTCCGGCCCCCCTTCTCCCTAAGTTACGGGGGCAATTTGCCGAGTTCCTTAACCACAGTTCGCCCGATCGCCTCGGTATTCTCTACCTGACCACCTGTGTCGGTTTGGGGTACGGGCCGCTCAGAACTCGCTAGAGGCTTTTCTCGGCAGCATAGGATCACTGACTTCACCTGAATCGGCTCGGCATCACGTCTCAGCCTCATGTGCCACGGATTTGCCTATGACACGGCCTACACGCTTACCCCGGCACAACCACCGGCCGGGCTCAGCTACCTTCCTGCGTCACCCCATCGCTTGACTACTACCCGCCAGGTTCCCACGCTCCCCAACCTCAACCCGAAGGTCTTGACTGGTTTGGGTGGTTAGCACAACGAGGTTCATCAGGGACGCTCTTTCGCGGGTACGGGAATATCAACCCGTTGTCCATCGACTACGCCTCTCGGCCTCGCCTTAGGTCCCGACTCACCCAGGGCGGATTAACCTGGCCCTGGAACCCTTGGTCATCCGGCGGAAGGGTTTCTCACCCTTCTTTCGCTACTCATGCCTGCATTCTCACTCGTGCCGCGTCCACAACTCGATCACTCGGCTGCTTCACCCCCGGCACGACGCTCCCCTACCCATCCACACACCTGCACACCACCCCGAAAGATGATGCGAAGTACACGCGTGAATGCCACAGCTTCGGCGGTGTGCTTGAGCCCCGCTACATTGTCGGCGCGGAACCACTTGACCAGTGAGCTATTACGCACTCTTTAAAGGGTGGCTGCTTCTAAGCCAACCTCCTGGTTGTCTATGCGACCCCACATCCTTTTCCACTTAGCACACGCTTAGGGGCCTTAGCTGGTGATCTGGGCTGTTTCCCTCTCGACTACGAAGCTTATCCCCCGCAGTCTCACTGCCGCGCTCTCACTTACCGGCATTCGGAGTTTGGCTGATTTCGGTAAGCTTGTGGGCCCCCTAGACCATCCAGTGCTCTACCTCCGGCAAGAAACACGCGACGCTGCACCTAAATGCATTTCGGGGAGAACCAGCTATCACGGAGTTTGATTGGCCTTTCACCCCTAACCACAGGTCATCCCCCAACTTTTCAACGTTGGTGGGTTCGGCCCTCCACGCGGTCTTACCCACGCTTCAGCCTGCCCATGGCTAGATCACTCCGCTTCGGGTCTAGAACATGCGACTCAAACGCCCTCTTCAGACTCGCTTTCGCTACGGCTCCCCCACACGGGTTAACCTCGCCACATGCCACTAACTCGCAGGCTCATTCTTCAAAAGGCACGCCGTCACCCCGCAAGGCTCCGACGGATTGTAGGCGAACGGTTTCAGGTACTATTTCACTCCCCTCCCGGGGTACTTTTCACCATTCCCTCACGGTACTCGTCCGCTATCGGTCACCAGGAAGTATTTAGGCTTACCAGGTGGTCCTGGCAGATTCACGGCAGATTTCAGGAGTCCGCCGCTACTCGGGAACACCCACAGAAGACCAGCTGCTTTCACCTACCGGACTATCACCGTCTACGGTCGGCCTTTCCAGACCATTCAGCTAACAACTGGTTTTATAACTCCTCAAACGAGTGTCAGCTCGTTTAGCAGGGTCCCACAACCCCGACCACGCAACCCCTGACAGGTATCACACGCAACCGGTTTAGCCTCAATCCGCTTTCGCTCGCCACTACTCACGGAATCACTAAATTGTTTTCTCTTCCTACGGGTACTGAGATGTTTCACTTCCCCGCGTTCCCTCCATACACCCTATGAGTTCAGGTGCAGGTGACATCACATGACTGATGCCGGGTTACCCCATTCGGACACCCTGGGATCACAGCTTGGTTGACAGCTCCCCCAGGCCTATCGCGGCCTCCCACGTCCTTCATCGGCTCCTGGTGCCAAGGCATCCACCGTTCGCCCTTGACAACTTGACCACAAAGATGCTCGCGTCCACTGTGCAATTCTCAACAAACAACCAACCCACAACCCACAGCCCCACACCAAACCCGGACCAACGCCGGCGGTATGCGAGACCAGGCCATGCCTGGCAACCAACCCCCACCAACCGGTGGAGTAATCGGCTCCGAAGAAAACAACCAACACGGGTTGTTCCTTCAGGACCCAACAGGGTGCTCTACATCCCTCCCCAGCCGCACCAGAGCAACCGTTCCCACCAACCCGAAAGCCGGCTGTACTAAGCGCCCCGACCGTTGCCGAGGAAAAACTCACCAGTGTCTCCGCCATTGAGCACCCCGACCTGACATTCGCAGATCGCGGGCTCCATACCAGCTTTCGCCGGATGGTGCTCCTTAGAAAGGAGGTGATCCAGCCGCACCTTCCGGTACGGCTACCTTGTTACGACTTCGTCCCAATCGCCAGCCCCACCTTCGACGGCTCCCTCCACAAGGGTTGGGCCACCGGCTTCGGGTGTTGCCGACTTTCGTGACGTGACGGGCGGTGTGTACAAGGCCCGGGAACGTATTCACCGCAGCGTTGCTGATCTGCGATTACTAGCGACTCCGACTTCACGGGGTCGAGTTGCAGACCCCGATCCGAACTGAGACCGGCTTTTTGGGATTCGCTCCACCTCACGGTATCGCAGCCCATTGTACCGGCCATTGTAGCATGCGTGAAGCCCTGGACATAAGGGGCATGATGACTTGACGTCATCCCCACCTTCCTCCGAGTTGACCCCGGCAGTCTCCCATGAGTCCCCAACCGAATTGCTGGCAACATGGGACGAGGGTTGCGCTCGTTGCGGGACTTAACCCAACATCTCACGACACGAGCTGACGACAGCCATGCACCACCTGTCACCGGCCCCGAAGGACCCCACATCTCTGCAGGATTTCCGGCGATGTCAAACCCAGGTAAGGTTCTTCGCGTTGCATCGAATTAATCCGCATGCTCCGCCGCTTGTGCGGGCCCCCGTCAATTCCTTTGAGTTTTAGCCTTGCGGCCGTACTCCCCAGGCGGGGCGCTTAATGCGTTAGCTGCGGCACAGAGAACCGGAGAGGCCCCCCACACCTAGCGCCCAACGTTTACAGCGTGGACTACCAGGGTATCTAATCCTGTTCGCTCCCCACGCTTTCGCTCCTCAGCGTCAGTATCGGCCCAGAGACCCGCCTTCGCCACCGGTGTTCCTCCTGATATCTGCGCATTTCACCGCTACACCAGGAATTCCAGTCTCCCCTACCGAACTCTAGCCTGCCCGTATCGACTGCAGGCCCGCAGTTGAGCCACGGGTTTTCACAGTCGACGCGACAAGCCGCCTACGAGCTCTTTACGCCCAATAAATCCGGACAACGCTCGCGCCCTACGTCTTACCGCGGCTGCTGGCACGTAGTTGGCCGGCGCTTCTTCTGCAGGTACCGTCACTTGCGCTTCGTCCCTGCTGAAAGAGGTTTACAACCCGAAGGCCGTCATCCCTCACGCGGCGTCGCTGCATCAGGCTTCCGCCCATTGTGCAATATTCCCCACTGCTGCCTCCCGTAGGAGTCTGGGCCGTGTCTCAGTCCCAGTGTGGCCGGTCGCCCTCTCAGGCCGGCTACCCGTCGTCGCCTTGGTAGGCCATTACCCCACCAACAAGCTGATAGGCCGCGAGCCCATCCCAAGCCGAAAAACTTTCCACCCACAAACATGCGCCCATGAGTGAATATTCGGTATTAGCCCCCGTTTCCGAGGGTTATCCCAAAGCCTAGGGCAGGTTGCTCACGTGTTACTCACCCGTTCGCCGCTCGAGTACCCCGAAGGGCCTTTCCGCTCGACTTGCATGTGTTAAGCACGCCGCCAGCGTTCGTCCTGAGCCAGGATCAAACTCTCCAACAAAAACCTGTTGAACAATCCATCCCGACAACAAACAAAATGTTGCCAAAGGAATCCCAAACCAACCAGAAACAAAAAGCCTCCAGCCGGCACGGGGCATAAACTACTTGGCACTGGCTTATCAAGCACCCTGTTGAGTTCTCAAAGAACAACCACACACCA
>NZ_PNOZ01000014.1:0-110276 GCF_002879555.1 Verrucosispora sp. ts21
CGTGGGCGTGGGGGTGGGGTGGGTGGGGGTTAGGAGGTGGGGTCGGGGCGGCCTTGGCGCCAGTAGCCCATGAAGGCGACGGCGCGACGGTCGAGGGCGCAGTCGGAGACCAGGTGGCGGCGCAGGGTACGGATGACGCCCGCCTCCCCGGCCAGCCAGGCGTAGAGCGGGGCCGACGGCGGTACGTCGGGGACCTCCCAGAGGATCGTGGTGTCCACGTCCACGTCGTCGACCGGCGCACCGTCGGCCGCCCCGGCGCCGGCCATCGCCCCGGCGACGGCCACGGGCACGCCCGGCTGTGGGGTGGACTGCTGGTGCTGGCCACCGCCTGACGCGGCGAGCAGGTCACGGGCCGCGTCGGCGACGGCGCCGATCAGCCGGTCACCGTGCGGTGCGCCGTTGCGGGGCAGCCAGATGACCTCGACGCCGGGGGGCGCGACCAGCGGCAGGACGTCCGCCGCGTCGGGAACCTCCAGCAGCACCCGGCCGCAGGCGTCCAGCGGCAGCCGCTCGCAGATGCCGCTGATCGCCGGGACCGCCGTCTCGTCCCCGGCCAGCAGCAGGCACCCGGTCGACGGCGGGCGGAACTCCAGTCCACCGTGGTCGCCCTCGTAGCCGGCGTCCGGCCCGGCGATGGCGATCTCGTCGCCGGGGCGGACCTGCTGCGCCCACCGGCTCGCCGGGCCACCGTCGCCGTGCAGCACCAGGTCGACGTCGAGTTCGTGCAGGTGCGGCCGGACCGCTCGGGCGGTGTAGGTGCGGATCGGGTTGCGCTGGTGCTCCGGCAGCGCCCGCCACTGCGCATACCAGTCGGGGCCCTGCGGCAGGTAGACCGCCCGCTGGCCGGGCAGCGGCAGGGCCAGCTTGATCCGCTGGTCGTAGCCGTTGTCGGCGAAGCGGTCCAGGTCCGGGCCGGTGAAGGTGACCCGGACGAAGGACGGGCTGAGCCGGCGTACCGCGCGGATCTCGACGGAGAACAACCGCCACGGTGCGACGGGCAGGGTGTTGGTCATGCTGCCTTCCAGGGTGCGGGCCACGCGGACCGGTTACCGGGACTGAGGGGCTGAGGCACGCGAGCGCCACAGCAGCCAGACGAAGTACGGGGTGCCGATCAGGGCGGTGACCAGACCGGCGGGGATCTGTGCCGGGGCGATCACGGTGCGGCCGAGGGTGTCGGCGACGCTGACCAGGGCCGCGCCCAGCAGCGCGGCGACCGGAAGCACCCGGGCGTGTCGACCGCCGACCAGGGCGCGGGCGGCGTGCGGGGCGACCAGACCGACGAACCCGATCACGCCGACGGCGGAGACCGCGGTGGCGGTGAGCAGCGCCGCCGCGCCGAGCGCGACCAGTCGGGTGCGTTCCAGCCGGACTCCGAGCACCCGGGGGGTGTCGTCGTCCAACGCCATCAGGTCCAACTCGCGGCGGGCGGCGACCACGGCCGGGGTGAGCACCAGCAGCGCGATCGCCACCGGCAGCACCTGGGTGGCGGTACGGCCGTAGGTGGAGCCGGACATCCAGGTCAGCGCCTTGCCCGTGTTCCACGGGTCGTGCGAGACGATCAGGAAGGTGATCAGGGCCATGCCGCCCTGCCACGCCCCGAACCCGATCAGCACCAGCCGATCGGAGCTGAGCCCACCGCGCCACGCCACGCCGTAGACCAGGGCGAAGGCGAGCATCGCGCCGAGCCCGGCCATTCCGGAGACGGCCCAGACGCTGGCCAGCGGCACGAAGGTGATGAGCGACACCGCGCCCAGTCCGGCGCCGGCGGTGATGCCGAGGATGCCGGGCTCGGCCAGCGGGTTGCGGCAGACCGCCTGCACGGTGGTGCCGGCCACCGCCAGTGCCGCGCCGGCCAGCAGGGCGGCGGCGACGCGAGGCCATCGCTGGTCAAGCACGAAGGTGTACGCCGGCCCGGTGTTGCCGTTGACCCAGTTGACCAGGTCACCGAGGAGCACCCAGGTGTCCCCGGCCAGCATGCCGACCACCACCCCGACGGTGGCGACCGTGGCCACCACGACGACGACGGTGCGGTGGAAGGCGGCCGAGCGGACGGCGGCGTGACCGCCCGGCGGTCGGCGGGTGGGGCCGGCGTCGCGGTGCCGTCGGGCCAGCCAGATCAGGATGGCCGCGCCGAGCAGGGTGGTCACCACGCCGGTGGGAATGTCGACACCGGCCTGGGCACCCATCGCGGCCCGCAGCAGCACGTCGGAGCCGAGCACGATGACCATTCCGGCGATGCCGGAGAGCGGCAGCAGCACCCGGTGACGGTGTACGCCGGGCACCAGCGGCCCGAGCAGCCGGACGATCACCGGCGCGCAGAGGCCGACGAATCCGACCGGCCCGGTGAGGGTGACCGCCGCAGCGGAGAGCAGGACGGCCAGCACAGTGACGATCAGCCGGGTACGCCGCACATCGAGACCGAGCACGGAGGCGGTGTCGTCGCCGAGGGCGAGGATGTCGAGGCGGTGGCCGAGCAGCATCAGCGCCACGATGGCGAGGCCGATGATCGGGGCGAGCTGGGTGAGCGCGTTCAGGTCGCTCTGCACCAGCGAACCGTTGCCCCAGGCGAACAGGCCGATGGTGGCCTGCTCGAAGAGCAGGAGCAGCAGCATGGACACCGAACTGAGCGCCAGTGCGGTGGCCGAGCCGGCGAGGATCAGCCGGGTGGTGCCGGCCTGCCCGCCGGAGGACATCGCCATCACCAGTCCCGCCGCCGCGAGGCCGCCACAGAAGGCGAGCCCGCCGGCGGGCAACGCGGGCAACGCGATGCCGAACGCGGCGACCGAGACGATGGCCAGGTGGGCGCCCGCGTTGACGGCGAGGGTGTCCGGCGAGGCCAGCGGGTTGCGGGCGATGGACTGCAGGGCCGCACCGGCGAAGCCGAGCGCGACACCGATGGTCAGCCCGGCGAGCAACCGGGGCATCCGGGAGGCGACGAGCACCCGTACGGTTTCGTCGTCACCGCCGGTGAGCAGGCGCAGCAGGTCGAGCGCGCCCACGGCGGAGGTGCCCTGGGTGAGGTGTACGACGGCGACCACGAGCGCCAGCGCGGTGGCCGCGATGAAGGCCCCGACGATGCGGGTACCGGGGAGGCGTCCGGCCGGAGCCGGCCCGAGGGCCGACTCCGAACGCGGAGGCGCGGACAGCTCGGTCACACCGCGTAGGTGTTGACGAACTGGTCGATGTACTGCTTGGCGGAGAGCGGCCCGCCGAAGGTCCAGATGCCGTCCGGCATCCGGTGCAGGTTGCCCTGCTTGACGAAGGGCAGCGACTTCCAGATCGCGTTGTCGGCGAGGCCCTCGGCGAAGACGTCGGTGCCGTCCGAGGCGTTGTAGAAGAAGTGCAGGTCGGGGCTCTTGAGCCCGGTCAGGCCCTCGACGTCGGTCTGGCCCAGGCCCCATACCTCGTCGACCTTGCCGGTCCAGGCGTTGGTGAGGCCGAGCTGGATGCCGAGCTGGGAGACGAAGGCACCCTGGCCGAACATCCGGATGCTGACGGTACTGCCTTCCTTCCAGCCGTCGGCGATGGCGAACGGCTTGCCGGCGGCACCGGCGTCGGCGATCTTCTTCTTGCCGTCGGCCAGGGCGGCGTCGAAGTCGGCGAGCAGCTTCTCCGCCTCGGCGGTCTTGCCGACCGCCTTGGCGATCATGTTGAGGTCGGCGCGCATCCGGCCCACGTTGTCGGTGGCGTCGCTGCTCTTGGTCACCAGCACGGGGACGTACTTCTCCAGCTGGTCCAGCAGGGCGGCGCCGCGACCGTCCGAGACGACCACCAGGTCGGGGGCGAGGGCGACGATCGAGTCGACGCTGGGTTCGCCGCGGGTGCCGACATCCTTGACCGCGGGGTCGAGCTTGGCGGCGGTCACCCAGGTGGCGTAGCCCTTGGGGTCGGCGACACCGACCGGCATGACGCCGAGGCTGACCAGCATCTCGACCTCGCCCCACTCCAGGCCGACGACCTTGGTGGCGGGGCTGTCGAGCTTGATCTCCTTGCCGCGGCTGTCGGTCACGGTGACCGGTCCGCCGGCGGCGGAGGCGGAGGGTGCGGGCTCGGCGGTGTTCTCGGTGGTGCCGCAGGCGGCCAGCAGCAGCGCGGTGGCGGTGGCGGCGACCAGGGCGGTGACACGGGTACGGAACATGGTGTTCTTTCTCGTTGCAGGACCGGTCCGGGTTCAGACCGGGATTCGGGTCAGGTGACGTCCCACGGGGCGGGTGGTCACCAGACCGGTGAGGGGATCGGTGGCGACCTCGATGCGAATGCCGTACGTCTCGGTCAGGTCGGTCTCGGTGAAGACCTGCGCCGGGGTGCCGGTGGCACGGATCCGGCCGTTGTGCAGCAGGACCACCTCGTCGGCCACCGCGGCGGCCTGGTTGAGGTCGTGCAGCACCACGCCGACCGCGACGCCGTGCTCGTCGGCCAAGTCGCGCATCAGGTCGAGGATCTCGATCTGGTAGCGCAGGTCGAGGAAGGTGGTGGGTTCGTCGAGCAACAGCACCGCGGTGTCCTGGGCCAGGCAGGTGGCCAGCCAGACCCGCTGGAGTTCGCCGCCGGAGAGTTCGTCGACGGGCCGGTCGGCCATCGCGGTCACCCCGGTGACCGCCATCGCGCGGGCGATCGCGGCCGGGCCCTCGGGGTCGTCGGTGCGCCAGCGGCCCCGGTAGGGGTGGCGGCCGTAGCCGACCACATCACGGACGGTGACGCCGTTGGGCACCGGTCGGCTCTGGGCGAGCAGGGTGACCCGGCGGGCGAACTCCTTGGCCGGCAGGCTGGCCGCGGCGATCCCGTCGGCGCAGACCACCGTGCCGGTGTCGATCGGGTGCAGCCGGGCCAACGCGCGCAGCAGGGTGGACTTGCCGCTACCGTTCGGGCCGACGAGGGCGGTCACCTTTCCGGCACGTAGCCCGATCGAGGCGCCGTGAACCACTGCCGTACCGTGATATCCCAGGCAGAGGTCGACGCCACGTAGGCGCTGGTCAGCGTCGTTCGACGCCAGTCCGCTCGACATGCGGTTAGGTTAACCTAACCTAACTTCGTGTCAAGACGCGGACCCCCTTCACGTCCCGCGGGGCCCTGTCCCGGTCGGAGAACATCGATGCCGCCGACCGACTCCGACCCCCTTCGGTCGCCGGCCGGACACACTCGGCAACCCTCGCTGCCCACACCTGCGAAACCGCCCCTCGGGGAACGCGAAAACGTACCGGGGTGGGACGACAGATCGACACGAGCGGCGGTAGCGTTGCGCGTCATCGCCGCCGGGTCGCCGGTGCGCCGATCCGCGATCGTACGGAGGATGAGGCATGTCCATCGGCGAGGAGCCGTACGCCATCCGCGACGACCTGGCCTCACGGCCGACCTTCGAGGTGACCCTGCGCGGTTACGAGAGAAAGCAGGTCGACCGCTATGTGGAGCAGTTGGACGGTCAACTCAGCACGGTCTCGGCCGAGCGGGACCGGGCCCTGGGGCGCGCTCGGGAGCTGACCGCCAAACTCCAGGCGGCCCAGGCCGAGGTCGCCGATCTGCGGCAGCGACCGGCGCAATTGGACAAGGCGACCTTCCAGGATGTGGGCCCGATGGTCGGCCAGATCCTGGACCTCGCGGAGAAGCAGGCCGCGGCGATCATCGACACGCACACCCAGCGGGCCAACAAGCTGCAGGCGGAGGCGGAGAAGACCCTCGCCAATGCCCGGGAACGCACCGTCAAGGCGCTTGCCGACCTCGAAGAGGAGCTCGCCGCCCGCCGCGCCGAGCACGACAAGAAGTACGAGGAACTCCGGGCGGCCGCCGATGCCGAGCTGGCGGAGAGCCGGGAGCGGGCCGACAAGCTGCGCGCCGACGGCGAGGCCGCACACGAGCGCGCCCAGCAGGAGGCCCACCGCATCGGGGAACAGTGCCGCCAGCAGGTGGAGCAGGCCCGCGCGGCGGCGGAGGCGTTGACCACCTCCGCGCGTACCCAGATCCACCAGGAGATCCAGGCGGCCCGGTCGAAGAGCCAGCAGGAGCTGGCCCAGCGGCGAACGGCCGTCGAGGAGGAGCTGGCCGAGCGGCGCGCCGCGGCCGAGGAGGATCTGGCCGAGCAGCGCGCGACCGTCGAACGCGAGCTGGCCGCCCAACGCAGCGCCGCCGAGCAGCGGGTCAGCTCGATGATCGCGGACGCCCAGCAGTACTCCGCGGAGATCCGCAAGCGCGCCGACGAGCAGGCCGCCGAGGTCCGCAGGCACAGCGACGAGCAGGCCGCAGCCGCCGAGGAGCACCTGCACGCAGTGCAGCTGGAGATCGGCGAGCAGCAGGACGCGTTGGCCGGGGTGCGGGAGGAGCTGGACACCGCCCGCCGGCAGCTCGACGAGACGCGGCGGGGCAAGGAAGCCACCGAGGCCGAGCTGACCGGGCTGCGGCAACAGCTGGAGGAGACTGTCCGGGATCTCGCGGCGGAGAGCCAGCGACTGGACGAGGTGCGCCGGGCCGTCGAGGCCGCCGAACGGCACGCCAAGGAGACCCGGGCGCGGGTGCAGCGGGAGGCCAAGCGGGTCGCCGACCTCGCCGCCGCAGCCGTGATGGCCGCTGCGGCCGGTGGTGGCGAGACCGCCGAGTATCCGATGGTCGGTGCCCGCACCGGGCACCGACCGCCGACCCCGGCACCGGAGTCCGAGCCGATCGTGCCCGACGCCACGGCCGAACGCGGTGCCCGCGAGGCGACCGCGGGTGGCGCCGGGGCCGACGGCCAGCCGACGCCGGGGACGGCTGCTGAGACCCGCCCGGCCCCGCCGAGTCTGGAGGCACCCGGCGGCAGCGAACCGGCCGTCGAGGGCGATCGGGCAGGGCAGGCGCACCTCGGGCCGACCGTACCGATGCCGACCGCCGCGCTGGCGCGGGCCGAGGCGGCGCTCGCCGGCGGTCCGGCGGGCATCAACTGGTTCGCCGGGCAGCCCGAGGACCAGGAGGACGACGCGGCCGATCGCGCGCCGCAGCCGTCGACACACTGATCACGAGCCCGGCCCTACGCCGCTGTGGAGCGTGGGGCCGGGCGTTTCGCGCCTCCGGCACCGCTGAACGTGCTCGGCGCGTCAGGCGTCCGCACGATGGTCACCGGCGGTGCACGGTGCCAGAATCGCCCCATGCGGCGTGCGCTCGTCGGCCGGGACGAGGTATTCGACCAGGCCTGGCGCTCGCTGGGCGAGCCGGGGCAGGTGCTGCTGGAAGGCCCCGCCGGCATCGGCAAGACCGCGCTGTTGCGGGCGCTGACCGCCGAGGCGGCCCGGTCGGGTTGGCTCGTGCTCTCCTGCGCGCCGACCGAATGCGAGGCCGAACTCCCCTTCGCCGCCCTCGCCGACCTGCTCCGCCCGCTGGCCGACCTGGCGGCGGAGCTGCCGCGTCCGCAGCGCATCGCCGCCGAGACGGTCCTGGTCACCGGCGACAGCGACGAGACGATCGACGAACGCGTGATCGGGGCGGCCACCCGGTCGCTGCTGGAGGCGGCGCTCGCCTCGGGCCGGCCGGTGCTGCTGGCCGTGGACGACGCGCCCTGGCTCGACCGGCCGAGCGAACGTGCCCTGCGGTTCGCCCTGCGCCGGGTCGGCCCGGGACCGGCCACCCTGGTCAGCAGCCGCAGCGCGAGCGGGCCGGCGGTGCCGGCGGCCCCGCTCGGGCTCGACGCGGGTTCCGGCCGGCTGACTCGGCTGGAGGTGACGCCGCTGGGTGTGAACGCGCTGCATCATGTCCTGCGCGAGCGGGTCGGTGCCGGTCTCGACCGCCCGCTGCTGGCCCGCATCGCCCGGGAAGCCGGCGGCAATCCGCTTGTCGCCATCGAGGTGGCCCGCGCGGTGCAGCGGCTGCCGAAGCCACCGGAGCCGGCACAGGAGCTACCTGTCGCCTCGTCCATGCATCAACTCCTCGCCGACGTGCTCGCCGAACTGCCGGCCCGGTGCCGCGACGCCGTCCGGCTCGCGGCGCTGCTCAGCGTCCCCCTGCTGCGGGACCTCACCGCGGCGGGCGTGGGGCCACGCGCGTTCGACGCCGCCGAGGAGGCCGGGCTGCTGGCGGTGACACCGGCCCGGGTGGAGTTCACCCATCCGGTGTACGCGGCGGCGGTGCGGGCCGGCATTCCGCCCGGTGTCCGCCGAGGGCTGCACCGCAGGCTGGCCGGGGTGGTCGCCGACCCCGACGAACGGGTACGCCAGCTGGCCGCCTGCACCACCGGGGCCGATCCGGTGGTGGCCGACGCCCTCGCCGCAGCCGCCGTGCGGCAACACACCCGAGGTGCGCCGGACGCGGCGGCGAACCTCTACGAGGCAGCCGCGCGGCTGACCCCGGCCGACGACCGCCCCACCCTGGGGCAGCGGCTGCTGGCGGCGGCCCGGTGCCGGTTCGACTGTGGCGACCATCCGGGTGCCCGGACGGCCGCCGATGAGGTGGCCGCCAGCTTCACCGGTCACGTCCGCGCCGAGGCGCTGCTGCTGCGCGCCGTGGTCGCATGGAGCGCCGACGAGCCGGGCGGCACCGCGCTGGCGGCCGCCGGGCGGGCCCTGGCCGCCACGCAGCCCGATTCCCTGCTCGCCGGCCGGATCCACGCCCACCTGGCCCTCTTCGTCGACCTGCCGGACCCGGCGCGTACCCACGCGGAGTCGGCCATCGCCCTGCTCAGCGGCCCGGGTGGGGACCGGGAACTGCTGGCCGCGGCGCTGCTGCACCTGTTCAACAGCGAGGTACGCGCCGGTGCGCCACCCCGCACCGAGTTGCTCGACCGGGCACTGGCCATGGAAGGGCCGGAACCGTCCTGGTTGGCGGGCACCATCCCGGCGGTCTGGTGGAAGGGGATCGACGATCCCGACCGGGCCCGGGATCGGCTGACCCGGCTGTTGGACCGGGCGGCGGCGCGCGGTGACGAACCCTCCCAGTACGAACTGCTCAAGCATCTCGGTGAGACCGAACTGCTCGCCGGACGCTGGTCGATGGCGCAACGGCACATCGCGGCGGCCCGTGACCTCGGTGAGCTGCTGGGCACCGAGTTGACCGCGGAGACCTGGCTGACCGGGCTGCTCGACGCCCTGCGGGGGCGGCTCGACGCGGCGGCGCAGGTGGCGGAGGCGGGCGTACGCCTGGGCGAGGACCTCGACGACGACTGGTGCCGCCGGATCCACCTGCAACTCGGCGCGTTCGTCGCGCTCTGCGCCGGCCGGGTCGCCGACGCGGCGGCCGGTTACGGTCGGCTGGCCGCGTTGGTGGACCGGATGGGGCTGGCCGAGCCGTTGGCGCAGCGCTTCGAGCCGGACTGGATCGAAGCGTGCGTGGCCGCCGGTGATCTCGCCACCGCCCGCGTCGCCCTGCACCGGCTGACCGAACGGCACCGCCGCCTGCCGCGACCGTGGACGCTGCTGGGCCTGGCCCGCAGTCGTGCCCTGCTGGACAGCGCCGAGGGCGGGGACCCGTCGGCCGCCCTCGACGACCTCGCCGCCGCCCGCGCGGCGGTGGCGCCGCACGTGCTGCCCCTGGATCGGGCCCGCTGCCTGCTGGTCGCCGGAGTGGTGCATCGGCGGCTGCGCCGTAAACGCCCGGCTCGGGAGGCGCTCACGGCGGCAGCGGCCGAATTCGACGCGCTGGGCGCGGCGGCGTTCGCCGCGCGGGCCCGGGCGGAGGCGGCCCGGCTGGGTGGGCGGCCCCCGGCGCCGTCGGCGTTGACCGCCACCGAGGAGCGGGTGGCGCGGCTCGCCGCGCTCGGACGGACCAGCCGCGCCATCGCCGACGAACTGTTCGTCAGCCCCAAGACGGTGGAGACGAACCTGTCCCGCGTGTACCGCAAGCTGGGCATCTCCCGACGGGCCGAACTCAACGCGGCACTGGCCCGGGTCAGCGCCGACGCGGTATCGGCCGGCGGCCACAAAGGCTAGGGAAACACCGGATTCCTTCCCCGGGGGGCGGCCGTACCGTCGAGTGCACCCCGACTGTCGCAGGTGCTGATGCGCAGCGCTGCCGGCCGGGCGGAGGAGGGGGAACGGACCGGTGCGACGACTGATTCTGCCTGTGCTGCTCGCGACGGCGCTGGCACTGACCGGCTGCGGCGACAGCGAACCGGCGACACGGGGCGCCGGTCCGGACGCCGGGTCGGATGCCGGTTCGGACGCCGATCTCGACCTGCCCGTCGACGGTGCCGACGCGGTCCGGCCGGCCTGCCCCTTCACCGCCGAGCAGGTCACCGGGATCGTCGGCCAGCAACTCGACGACAAGGGCAACTGCAGCTTCGGTGACGGCATCGCCCTGCTCACCGTGACCACCGCGTCGCGGGTCGCCGGTGAGATGACCTACGACTACCAGCGCCAGCAGGCCGACCAGATCTACCAGTCGGTGACCGACCTCGGCGTCGGCGACAAGAGCTACCTGGCGGTGAAGGACATCGAGGCGGAAGCGGTGGTGATCAACGGGGCGGGCAGCTTCACCGTGACGCTGAGCAGCTTCCAGCGTCTCGGCGCTGAGCCCGACGGATATGCCCAGGCGATGCGCAAGCTGGCCGACGCCCTGCCGAACTGAAGCCCCGACGAAGGAGACACCGTGCGGCACCTGACCTCCGTCGCCCGACTCGCCGCGGCGGCCACCGTTCTCACCGTCCTGGCCGCCTGCGGCGGTACGGAGCCTGCGGCGGCACCGCCGGCACCGGCGCAGCCGTCGGAGCCCGCGCCACCGACCGAGGCCACCGAGGCACCGGAGCCCCCCGCCGCGGCGCCGGTCGACGCCTGCGCGCTGGTCTCGAAGGAGGATGCCGAGAAGCTGGCCGGTACGCCGCTGGATGACCCGCTGCCGAGCGGGGAGACCTGCTGGTTCACCGGGCCCGTCTCGGGGCCGGTGGCGCAGGTCGAGGTGCACGTCGGCGACGGGGCGAAGAAGATCCTGGACATCGACCGCGACCTGAAGCACGAGTTCGAGACGCTGTCCGGCATCGGGGACGAGGCGTACCTCGAGGAGGGGATGGTCTTCGTCAACGTCTCCGGGGTCTGGGTGGCCATCCGGCTGGTCCGCACCGACGACATGGCCAAGTACGACGAGCGGCTGACCGAGTTGGCGCGGACGGTCGCCGGCCGGCTCTGATCCGCCCCGGTCGGTCACGCCGGGCGGTCGGTCACGTCGGGTCACTCTCGGTGGTCTCGTGCTGCGCGTCGAAGCGTTTCCGGATCACGCCGCTGGCTTCCTCTTCGTCACAGCCGAGGCTGCGCAGCAGGTCGGTGGCGACGGTACGGATCTGCGCCACCACCACGCTGCCGGAGAAGCCGACCCCTTCGGCGTACGCCTCGGCGGCCCGGTCCACCGCCTTGAGGATCAGCTGTTCGGACCGGTCGGTGTGACGCCCGCTCTCCGCCTCGACCTGGAGCAGCGCGAGGGCGTCACCGAAGTAGTGCACAGCGGCGGCCAGCCCGGGTGGCACCGGCTCGTCGTCGCGGATCGCGGTGGCCGCCCGGCGCAGCATCTCCTGGCCGCCTCGGATGGCCAGGGCGAGGTAGCGGGTGCCGCGTTCGTAGTGCTCGAACTCGCTGCGCCGGTGCCACCGCGCCGGTGAGATGGCCACCGCCTCCCCGGCTCCGGAGACCGCGTCGTTGAGCAGTTTGAGCTGCGGGTCCAGGCCGCCCAGGGCGTCCCGGGCATGTGCCACGGCCGGGTAGTCACCGTGGGAGATGCCCTCCGCGGCGTCGTGCAGGTGCTGGATCAGGGCAGCGAAGAGCGGACGCGCCGCCCGCTGGATGATCCGTACCGGGTTGACCGGCAGGACGGCGACCACCACCACGGCGGTCACCCCGCCGATCACGGCGTCGACGATGCGGGGCACCTCCAGTCCGCGCTGCACCGGTGCCAGCGTGGCGATCAGCACGGCGGTGCCGCCGGCCTGGGTGACCACCTGTCCGCCCCGGCTCAGGCTCAGCGCGAGCAGGATGGCCAGGGTGACCACGGTGCCGGTCTGCCAGGGGCCGGTGCCGATGACCGCGATCAGGGCGTCGCCGACCAGCAGCCCGGCCAGCACGCCGAGCAGCAGTTCGACGGTACGCCGGGTGCGTCGGCCGATGGCCGCGGCGATGGTGCCGACGGCGGCGGTGGGGGCGAATACCGGTGACGGATGGTGCAGCAGGTTGTGCGCCACCCACCAGGCGAGCGCGGCGGCCACCCCCGCCTGCACGGCGAGGATCGCGTACAGCTCCAGGGTCCGTCGCCGCTCCCGCCAGTCGGCCCGGACGCTGAGTGCGGCAACCGTGCCCGCGACCCGGTCCCTCGCCGAGCCGGCGGCGCCACGCGCCCAGCTCCCGATCCGCTCGCCCGCCGCCACGCGGCCGACTACCCCGACGGGCCACGCTCATTCACACCGCCTGTTCCCGAACGCGTCGCACATCCAGGCGACACGGCCGAATTGCGAACTGCCGTGCCACCTGCACAGAAGCCCTTTACATCGCGGTACGTCGATTGACAAAGTTCATGATCCCAACTTATTGTGCGAGCCGGCCGGATGTTGCCGGCGGTCCGGTGACACGCGGCCAGCCACCCGTCGACACCATCACCACACGAGGAGCGTCATGGCCGGGCTGCGCGGCACACTACGAAGGACACGATGGCGACTGGGCGTGGTCGGCGCCGGGGTCGCCGCCCTGCTGGCCGGGGTCGGGTTGGTCAGCGCGGGCGCCGCCCACGCGGCGGCCGGCTGCCGGGTGGTCTACTCCGCGCCGAGCCAGTGGCCGGGCGGTTTCACCGCGAACGTCGACCTGACCAATCTCGGCGACCCGCTCAACGGCTGGCGGCTGACCTGGACCTTCCCCTCCGGTCAACGGGTGACGCAGGCGTGGAACGCCACCGTCACCGCCGCCGGTAACGACGTCACCGCCGCCAACGTCAGCTACAACGCGGCGCTCGGCACCAACCAGACGGTGTCGTTCGGCTTCAACGGCTCGTGGTCGGGCAGCAACACGGCCCCCACCTCGTTCGCGCTCAACGGGGTCACCTGCACCGGCAGCGTCGGCCCGACCACCCCTCCCCCGACCACGCCGCCGCCGACCGACCCGCCGCCGACGACCCCGCCGCCGACCGGTGACGCGATGGCCTACGTGGCCGCGATGCAGCCGGGCTGGAACCTCGGCAACACCTTCGACTCCGTCGGTGACGACGAGACCGCGTGGGGCAACCCGCGGGTCACCGAGGCCCAGTTGGACGCCATCCGGGCGCAGGGGTTCAACAGCATCCGGATCCCGGTCACCTGGAGCAACCGGCACGGTCCGGCGCCGTCGTACACCATCGACCCGGCCTGGCTGAACCGGATCAAGGAGGTCGTCGGCTGGGCCCTGGACGACGGCTTCTACGTGATGATCAACCTGCACCACGACTCGTGGCAGTGGATCCACGAGATGCCGACCAACCGGACGACCGTACTCAACCGGTACAACGCGCTCTGGACCCAGATCGCCGCGGCGTTCCGGGACGCCTCACCGAAGCTGCACTTCGAGAGCGTCAACGAGCCGCAGTTCGCCAACAGCTCCGGTGACGCCCAGAACGCGCAGCTGCTGCACGAGCTGAACGTCAACTTCCACCGGATCGTGCGCGCCTCCGGTGGCAACAACGCCACCCGGATGCTGGTCCTGCCGACCCTGCACACCTCCTCCGAGCAGGCCCGGATCAACGAGCTGACCACGACGATCAACCAGCTCAACGACCGCAACCTGATCGCCACCGTGCACTTCTACGGCTACTGGCCGTTCAGCGTGAACGTCGCCGGCGGCACCCGCTTCGACGCCACCACCCAGCAGGACCTCGTCGACGCCTTCGACCGGGTCTACAACGCCTTCGTCACCCGAGGCATCCCGGTGGTCATCGGCGAGTACGGCCTGCTCGGCTTCGACCGGCACACCGGCACCATCCAGCAGGGCGAGAAGCTGAAGTTCTTCGAGTACTTCGGCTACTACGCCCGGCACCGACAGCTCACCACCCAGCTCTGGGACAACGGCCAGCACTTCAACCGGACCACCTTCGTCTGGCGGGACGCGGAGCTGATCAACCAGATCAAGTCGAGCTGGACGACCCGCTCCGGCACCGCCTCCTCCGACCAGGTGTACGTGCCGCGTACCGGCTCGATCACCGCCAGGACGCTGACCCTCAACCTCAACGGCACCACCTTCTCCGGTCTGCGTCAGGGCAGCACCGAGCTGGTCCGGGGCACCGACTACACCGTCTCCGGCAACCAGCTGACGCTGACCGCCAGCGCGTTGACCCGACTGGTCGGCAACCGGGCGTACGGCGTCAACGCCACCCTCCAGGCGCGCTTCTCGGCCGGCGTACCGTGGCGGATCGACGTGATCAGCCACGACCCGCCGGTGTTGTCCAACGCCACCGGCACGACCGCCTCCTTCGCCATTGCGACCCAGTTCCGCGGCGACCAGCTCGCCACCATGGAGGCGCGGTACGCCGACGGCAGCAACGCCGGACCGCACGACTGGACGTCGTTCAAGGAGTTCGACGTCACCTTCTCCCCCGACTACACCGGCAACCGGATCACCCTGACCGACACCTTCTTCGGTGAGGTACGCGACGGCAGCCCGGTCACCCTCACCTTCCACTTCTGGAGCGGTGCCCAGGTGACCTACCGCGTCACGAAGTCGGGCACCAGCGTCACCGGCCAGGCCGGCTGACCCGCCGCGCGCCACCGGCCTCCCCGGCCGCCGCCTGTGGGGTGCCCGGCCCTCCCCCGGGGTCGGTGGCGCGCACCGGTCATGATTGGTTCATGATCCGATTCGTACTGAACGTGCTCTGGCTCATCTTCGGCGGCGGGCTCGTGCTGGCGATCGGCTACGGCATCGCCGCTCTGATCTGCTTCGTCCTCGTCGTCACCATCCCCTTCGGGGTGGCGTCGCTGCGGCTGGCGTCGTACTCGCTGTGGCCCTTCGGCCGCACCCTGGTCCCCAAGCCCGGCGTCGGTGTCGCCTCCGGCGTCGCCAACGTCATCTGGGTCGTGCTCGCCGGGTGGTGGCTCGCCCTGTCCCACATCGTCGCCGGCGTCAGCCTCTGCCTCACCGTCATCGGCATCCCGTTCGGGGTGGCCAACTTCAAGCTCGTCCCGGCCGCGATCTGGCCGCTGGGCCAGGAGGTCGTCCCCGCGCCGTAGGCCCGAACGACACAGCCGTCGCACGGAGCCGGGGCCGCTGGTTTCCCGACGACCCGAGCGGTTTCCCGGTTCGCCTGCCCGCCGGGCCGTCGCGAAGCGCCAGAATCAGCAGATGGACCGGGTACTGGCGGGGATCGCCGCGCTGCCGCCGTTGGTCGTGCTGGCTCTGGTGTTCCTGCTGCCCGCGCTGGAGTCCTCGACGCTGCTGGGGCTGCTCATACCCGGTGAGACCGTCGTGCTTGTCGGCGGCGTGGTGGCTCACCTCAGTGGGTTGCCGCTGTGGGCGGTGATCGTCGCCGCGGCCGTCGGGGCCTGCCTCGGCGACCAGGTCGGCTACCTGCTGGGCCGCCGGTACGGGCCCGGGGTGCTGGCCCGCGCGCCGGCCGTGCTCCGTCGTCGCCTCGACCTGAACCGGGCCCGACGCCTGGTCGCCGACCGAGGAGCTGTGGCGGTGGTGATCGGCCGGTGGGTGGCCGTGCTGCGGGTGCTGGTGCCGCTGGTGTCCGGTGCCAGCGGCATGCGGCGCAGCACGTTCGGCTGGGCCAACGTCACCGGCGGGCTCCTCTGGGCGGTGGCGGTGGCGACGCTCGGTTACCTCGGCTCGGCCTCCTACCGCTATCTGGAGCGGGAACTGGGCATCGGCACGTACACGCTGCTCGCCGTGATCGTGGTGCTCGCCCTGCTGGCGTTCTGGCGGCACCGCCGGCGGGCGCACTGACCGAGCCCACCCATTGTCAGGCGGGCGGGCTCACCAGAGGGTGGACCAGTAGTCCCAGAAGCGGACCAGGATGGCCAGCATGATCAGCACGTACCAGGCGACCAGGATGAGGCTGTGATAGCCGGCGAGACCGGAGAGCCGGGCCAGCGGCGACGTCGGCGCGACCGCGCCGAGGTTACGCAGGCTGGTGTAAAGGAAAATCGCGATGGTGACGACCCAGACCACCATGCAGTACGGGCACAGCGCCGAGATCACGTAGAGGCTCTGGTAGATGAGCCAGTGCACGAAGACGACGCCGAGGGTGGCCCCGGCCTGCAGGCCCAGCCAGCACCAGCCGGGCAGCCGCACCCGGGCCAGCAGCAGGACGCCGAGCGTGGTGACCACGGCGAAGCCGGCGATGCCGAGCAGTGGGTTGGGAATGCCGAAGGCGGCGGCCTGCGGCGTGGTCATCACCGAGCCGCAGGACAGGATCGGGTTGATGCTGCAGGTGGGCACGTAGTCGGCGTCGGCCAACAGGTTGATCTTCTCGACGGTCAGGGTGCCCGCGGCGAGCAGTCCGATGCCGCCGCCGACGGCCAGGACCCAGGCGGTGACCCGGGCGACGAATCCGGCCTGCGGCGTCTCGGGACGGCGGGCGACGGTGGCGGTCACTGGGCGAGCGCGGCGTCGATGGCGGCGACCATGTCCGACTGGGTACGGACTCCGGTCAGCTCCCGGCCGTTGAGGAAGAAGGTGGGAGTGCCCCGCACCCCGACGGTCTCACCGTCGGCCCGATCCGCGGCCACCCGTTGGGCGGTGGCCGGAGCCTCCAGGTCCTGCCGGAAACGGTCCACGTCCAGGCCGAGATCGCGGGCGTACCCGACGAACCTGTCGGTCTGCGCGGTGCTCTGGTGTCCCCACTGCGCCTGGTTCTCGAACAGCGTGGCGTACATCTCGGGGAACCGGCCCTGCTCGGCGGCGGCCTGCGCGGCGCGGGCGGCCAGGTCGGCGTTGGGGTGGCTGGCGATCGGGAAGTAGCGCACCACGAAGGTGATCCGGTCCTGGTAGGTGTCCAGGATCTCGGTGATCGACGGGTAGACCGCGCCACATGCCTCGCACTCGAAGTCGAGGAACTCCACCAGGGTGACCTTGCCGTCGGCCGCCGTGCTGAGCCGGTGGCTGTCGTCGCGGACCAGCACGGCCGGGTCGACCGGCGCGCCGCTGGCGGCGGGCCGGTTGGTGTTCCGGTTCACGGCGATCACAACGATCATGGCGAGGATGAGCACTAGGATCATCGCCAGGGTCAGTCGCGTATTCCTCGTCATGCCGGAGCCAGCCTTTCGGTGCGGGTGCGCCCCATGCTGGCCGGGTTTCCTGTCAGCTTCCTGAAAACCACGCGCCTCAGCTGAGTGACAGCCCGCGCCGCCGGCCCCGCACCGGGCGGTCGTGGCTCCGCCCGGATGTCACCAGTGCGCGCCGTGGCACACGTCTTCGGCGTCCTGCGGCTCCACCTGGAGGGTGGCGTGCTCGATGGCGAAGCGGTCGTGCAGGATCTGCCGGGCGCTGCTGAGCACCCGGCCCAGGTCCGCCCCGGCCGTCAGCTTCAGGTGCGCCGAGGCCACCTCCATGCCCGAGGTCAGGGTCCACACGTGCAGGTCGTGCACGTCGGCGACGCCGTCGAGGGCGCGCAGTCCGGCCCGTACCTCGGCGATGTCCACGTGTGGCGGCGCGGCCTGGACGAGCACCCGCAGGGCGGCCCGGCCCAGCTTGTAGGTGCGGGGCAGGATGAACACGCCCACCGCCACGGCGACGATCGGGTCGGCGTACCACCAGTCGGTCACCGCGATCACCACGGCGGCGACGATCACGCCGACCGAGGCGAGCAGGTCACCGAGGACCTCCAGGTACGCCCCGCGCACGTTGAGGCTCTCCTTGGAGCCGGAGCGCAGCAGCAGGAACGCCACGACGTTGGCGACCAGACCCGCCACGGCGACGATCAGCATCGGGCCGACCAGCACCTCCGGCGGTTCGTCGAACCGGCGTACCGCCTCGACCACCACGTAGACGGCGACCCCGAACAGCAGCACCGCGTTGGCCAGTGCCGCCAGCACCTCCATCCGGTACAGCCCGAAGGTGCGTTGGCCGTCGCGGGAGGCCTTGCTGGCCGCGGTGATCGCGGCGAGGGCCATGCCGATGCCGAGCACGTCGGTGAACATGTGCCCGGCGTCCGACAGCAGCGCCAGCGAGCCGGTCACCCATGCTCCGACCGCCTCCACCACCATGAAGACGGCAAGCAGGGCGAAAGCCGCCCACAACCGCCCACGGTGCTTCTCTCCGGCGCGCAGCACCTGCTGCCCGTGGTCGTGCCCGGCACCCATCGTGCGACCTCCCGCCCAGCCGTCGGCGATCAACATATGCGGGCATTGCAATAAGTGCAACTTTAGTGGTCGGTGGGCGGCCGGTACCGCGGTTCGCGCAAATTGCTGCGGGGCCGGCCCCGGCGTGACCAGCATGGTCACGCCGGGACGTCAGTGCGCGCCGCGCAGGTTGAGCAGGACGACGCCGGCGATGATCAGACCGACCCCGACCACCTTGGTGACGGTCAGCGGCTCACCGAGCACTGTCGCGCCGATGGCCACGATCGCCGCGGTGCCCAACCCCGACCACAGGGCGTACGCGACACCGACCTCGATGCCCTTCACCGCCTGGGCGAGCAGCGCGAACGCCGTCAGGTAGGCCACGGCCAGCCCGAGCGTCGGCCACAGGCGGGTGAATCCCTCGGTGGCCTTGAGCAGGCTCGTGCCGGTGACCTCGGCGGCGATAGCGAGCAGCAGGAAAACGTACGCCACCATGCACTCCGTTCCACTGCGGTTGAGCCGACGGCTGTCACTGTGCCGGTCGGGCGCGGCGAACACCAGCGGCGCGCCTCGTCACCGGGCCCGCAGGTTCGCCCGCAGCGCACCCAGGATGACCCCGGGCCTGGCCAGCGAGTTCGGGTGCTCGCACAGGGACACCACGTCGTTGAACCGGCGGGCGGTGGCGATGTCCGTGATCGTCGCGTCGACGATCTGCCGGCTGACCCAGCGGGAGAACCGGTAGCCACGCGGGTACGGACCGTCGACGTGCGGCAGGGCCAGGTCGGCGGAGGTCGACATCGACCACGCGGCGTCGACCACGACCTGCTGCAGGGCCAGGAACTCGCGGGCCGGCTGCCGCAGATCCGGCCCGGTGCGCAGGTACGTCGACAGGCAGGCGGCGTGCAGGGCAGCCGCCGTGATGCCCTGCCCGTACACCGGGTTGAAGGACGCGACGGCGTCGCCGACCGGGACCAGCCCGGCGGGGAAGCGGCTCAGCCTGTGGAAGTCCCGCCGCCGGCTGTCGGCGTGGCGGTAGGTCTGCACATCGCCGAGCAGTTCGCTGTCGGCGACCTCGTGGAACTCGGGCGGGAACTCGCGCAGCCGGCGAACGAAGTCCTCGGGCGTGCGGCCCGGACGATTGTCCGCGTACCCGGCCATCATCGCCATCCACCTGCCGTCCTCGATGGCGAAGAACGCCGCCCCGGCCACCGCCGCCGAGGTCCGCGGGCTGTTCAGCGCCAGCACGACGGTGTGCTGCGGCTTGTCCTCCCGCCGCCGGAACAGCGCGGTGGCGTAGTTGAGGTGCACGCTCATCCGCCCCATCTCGGGCCGTTCCCAGCCCGCCTGCTCCAGCCAGTCGGAGAGCCGGCTCGACCGGCCCATGGCGTCCACCACGAGATCCGCGTTCTCCGTGCCGGATGCGCCACCGGCCTCGTAGCGGACCCCGGTGGTGACGACGCCGTCGAAGACCAGACCGGTGGCGCGGGCGGTGATCGTCTTGACGTTTGGCAACCGCAGGACCTGCTGCCGGATCAGCCCTTCCAACAGCGGCCGGCTGCCGGCCAGGCTGTCGGCGTCGTCCGGCACGACGATCTTCAACCGCCCGTCGAGGTAGGAGCGGCGGGCCTCGGGCGGCGCCTCGATCGCTCCCTGGGCCACGGCCTGCCTGCCGAACCCGGGGAAGAGCCGCTCGAGTTGCAGGAAGCCGCCCGGCAGCAGGGCATGCAGTTGCGTCCCCTGCGGAACGCCGGGCCGGTGGCCCGGGACGTGCAGGTTGTCCCGATCGATGACGACGACGCTGTGCGCGTGCTCCGCCAACGCCCGCGCGGCCAGCAGACCGGCGACACTGCCGCCGAGCACGACGGCCTTGTCGATGAACGGCGACGGCTGGTCGAGAGGTCGCACCGCGTTCAACGTGGCGAAGACCTGGGCCGGAGAGAGGGACATGGGCTCTCCAAAGAGGGGTCCGGGACGGTGCTGCCCGCGCACGCCTGCCGTGGCGTCACGGCAGCGACAGAACGGCGGAAGCGGGTGATGGCATGAACGTTCAACGATCGTTGTACCCGCACGGGGCGTCACCCGTTGCCCCGCGGATTGTCAGCGTCACGACAGTCGCCTACCTCAAACGGCGGTGGCACCGCTTGCAGAGGTGCTGGTCCGGGTGCCGACGCGATTCACCAGATAGCCGAAGGCGGCGGCGGTGAAGAACATGACGACGCCGTAGACGGCTGCCGGGATCGCCATCTGGCTGCTGTTGAGCAACGCCGGGCTGAGCGCGATCGTGATGGCCAGCGTGCTGTTGTGGATGCCGATCTCGAATCCGGCCGCCTTGGCGGCAGCGCGGTCGGTGCCGGCCAGCCGGGGCACTCCGTAGCCGATCCCGAGGCTCACCAGGTTGAACGCGAGCACGGCGAGACCGACCGAGACGAAGTAGTCGGCCAGGTTGTCCCGCTCACCGATCACGGCACCGGCGATCACCGCGACGAGCACGACGACGGACAGGATGCGCACCGGGCGGTTCAGGCTCTCGGCGACGCGGGGAACCCAGGCGCGGACCAGCATGCCGATGGCGACCGGGACGAGCACGATGGCGAAGACCTGGAGCACCTTGTCGAACTGGAGACCGATGCTGCGCGCGTCGCCGAGGAAGTACGCCGCCGACAGGTTGACCACGATCGGCAGGGTGAACACGGCGAGCACCGAGTTGATGGCGGTCAACGTGATGTTGAGCGCGACGTGCCCGCCGAAGAGGTGGCTGTAGAGGTTGGCCGTGGTGCCGCCGGGCGATGCTGCGAGCAGCATCATCCCGACGGCCAGTTCCGGCGGCAGACCGAAGGCGAGCACCAGGCCGAAGCAGAGCGCCGGCAGCAGCAGCACCTGGCAGGCCAGCGCGATCACGGCGGCCTTCGGATGGTGGGCCACCCGGCGGAAGTCGGCGACGGTCAGGCCGAGACCCAGACCGAGCATGATGACGCCGAGGGCGATGGGTAGTCCGATCAGGGTCAGGGCGGAGTCCATGACACAACATCGTTACCACCCGGTAACGCATTCACCATCATCCGTGTGGCCGGATACTGCGGCAGTTGTCAGGACCACCGCTCGCAGCTGAGCGTGAGCCCCGTCGGCACGCTGCTGGTCGCGGCCAGCAGACCGAAGGTCGTCGACGCACTCGGTGCCAGGACGCGGTTGTACTCGGCGTGCCGCGCCGTCACCTCGGTCGACGTCGTCTCCACCACCGCGTTCCAGATCGACTGGACGCTGCCGCCGCCGGGCCAGCTCAGGCGCACGCGCCATCCGTTGAGCTGGTCGGCACCGGTGTTGCGGACGGTGACCGTGGCGACAAAGCCGCTTCCCCATCCACTGTCGACGGTGGCGGTCGCGGTGCACGGTGCCGGCAGCCCGGTCCGCGCCGGCCCGCCGATGACGTACCGGTCCCGTACGCCGTGCGCGTCGCTGATCCGGAACCAGTACTCGGTGCCCGGGGTCAACCCGTCGATGGTGACCGTGCCGGAGCGTTCCGGTCCCGAGGTGCCCTGGGCGATCGGGTTCTGCCAGTCGATGGCGTCGTCGTGGCTGCCGAACAAATGGAACGTGATCGGCGGGTCGTAGCCGCAGGGCGGGACGACGAACGCGCTGTAGGTGATGGACACGCTGGTGGCGGTCGTCCCGGTCACCATGGCGTTGATCGGCAGCACCGGTGGGCAGACCGGGGTCGGCGACGGCGTCGGGGTCGCCACGGGTGCGGTCTGCGCGACGGCGGGCGTGACGAGCCCGGCGGCCAGGGTCAGGGTCGCGGTGGCCAGCACCACGCCGAACATGCGTTTCATCCGTACCTCCCGAGTCGGCCACCGCTCGCGGCGGCCGGTTGTTCCTACTGGAGGAGGACGGCCCGGCACGGGGTTTTCCCGTGCGTCCCCTTGCCCTGTAACGAATCGCGCGGCTCCCCACGCGATCCGCACCAAGTCTTTCAGTCGACGATCGTCGATACAACGGTTGTCGTGACGACGATCCGGGGCCCGACCGGAGACGGCCATCGACCGAACGGGCCTTGCGCCGGCCGCATGGTCGCCGGATCAGGGCAACAGGACGACGTGCAGAGTGCGTGGCCCGTGCACGCCCTCCACCCGGCTGAGTTCGATGTCGCTCGTGGCCGACGGACCGCTGATCCAGGTCAGCGGCCGTTGCGGGGTGAGCCGGGCGAGCGCCTCGGGCACGGTCGCCACCACCTGGGCCGTCCGCAGCACGCAGACGTGCCGGTCCGGCAGCAGGCTGAGCACGCGCCGCCCCTGGTCGGGCGAGCCGTCGAGGACGACCGTGCCGGTCTCGCCGACGGCGACCGCCGCAGCGGTGACCACCGCGTCCGCCGCCGCGATCCGTCCATTGTCGAGGTCGTGGTCGGGTCGGACGGTCACCGTCGACGGCAACCAGCCCGACGGCAACCCCGGCGGTACGACGACTGTCGCTCCCGCCGGCAGGATCGCGGCGATCGTGTCGGCGACGGCGTCCTCACTCACCCGGTGTACCTGGGCCCGGTAGTCGATCAGCCGCGCCACGAACCGGTCCAGGTCGAGCGGGCCGCCGTGCCGGTAGTCCCGGGGCACCTCGACGGGGACTTGCGGGCCGCCGGCGGCGAGGGCGGCGCGTAACCGGCCGAGCAGCAGGTCCCGGGAGCTCATCGCCCGGCCCACCACTGGCGGAACGTCTGCGCCGGCGGGTCGGGCAGATCACGACTTGCGGTCCAGCCGTCCAGGGGCGGTGGCAGCGCGCGCCCACGCCGCCCGGCGAGCCGGCTCAGCCGTACGGCCCGTTGCGCCGCCTCGTACAGCCGCGGATGGTCCATCGTGTACGCGGCCGCCGCCATCGCCGCCGCCTCGGCGCGCGGGTGGGGCGCCTGGTCCCGCAACTGCACAAGCAGCTCCGGGATGTTGATCTTCACCGGGCACGCGTCGTAGCAGGCGCCGCAGAGCGACGAGGCGTACGGCAGCGACGCGTTGTCGGCCACCCCGGTCAGTTGCGGGGACAGCACCGCCCCGATCGGCCCCGGGTAGACCGACCCGTAGGCGTGTCCGCCGGTGCGCTCGTACACCGGGCAGACGTTCAGGCAGGCCGAGCAGCGGATGCAGTGCAGCGCCTGCCGGCCGGTCGGGTCGGCCAGTACGGCGCTGCGCCCGTTGTCCAGCAGCACCAGGTGGAACGCCTGCGGCCCGTCACCCGGCGTCACGCCCGTCCACATCGAGGTGTACGGGTTCATCCGCTCCCCCGTCGACGCGCGGGGCAGCAGTTGCAGGAACACCTCCAGGTCCTGCCAGGTCGGCACCACCTTCTCGATGCCCATCACGGTGATCAGCGTCTCCGGCAGGGTGAGACACATCCGTCCGTTGCCCTCGGACTCCACCACCGCGAGGGTGCCGGTCTGCGCCACGGCGAAGTTGGCCCCGGAGACGGCCACCTTCGTGGTGAGGAACGTCTGCCGCAGGTAGTTACGGGCGGCGGCGGCCAGGGCGGCCGGCTCGTCGGTCAGCCCGGGATCCACGCCGGGCATGGCCCGCAGGAAGATCTCCCGGATCTCGGCCCGGTTGCGGTGGATGGCCGGGACCAGGATGTGGCTCGGGCGGTCGTCACCGAGTTGGACGATCAACTCGGCCAGGTCGGTCTCCACCGGCGCGATCCCGGCGGCGACCAGTGCCTCGTTGAGCCCGATCTCCTGGGTGACCATCGACTTGACCTTGATCACCCGCTCGCTGCCGGTGGCCCGCACCAGGTCGGTGACGATCCGGTTGGCCTCGGTGGCGTCGGCAGCCCAGTGCACCACCGCACCGGCCTCGGTCACCCGCGCCTCCAGCTGCTCCAACAGTTCCGGCAGACGGGCCATGACGTCGGTCTTGATCGCCCGGCCGGCCTCGCGTAACTGCTGCCAGTCCGGCACCTCGGCGATCATCCCGGCCGATCTGGCCCGGATGGTCGCGGTGGCGTGCCCGAGGTTACGCCGCAGCTGCGGGTCGGCGAGGCTGCGCCGGGCCGCGCTCGGGAACGGCTCCGTGCCGCGCAGGTGCCCCACGCCGGGCGGCGCGGTCGACGGCATGCCGAGGAAGGTGTGGGTCACGGCCGCACCGCCGTGCGCTCACCGGTGATCGCGCTGCGCTCGGTGGCGGCCAGGATCTCGGCGAGGTGCACCGTCCGGACCCCGGTACGCAGCCGGGACAGGCCGCCGCCGAGGTGCATCAGGCACGAGGCGTCGCTCGCGGTGCAGACGTCCGCCCGGGTGGACAGCACGTGACGCATCTTGTCGGCGAGCATCGCCGTCGAGGTGTCGGCGTTCTTCACCGCGAAGGTCCCCCCGAATCCGCAGCACTGCTCGGCGTCCGGCAGCTCGACCAGGTCCAGACCGCGTACCGCGCGCAGCAGTCGCAGCGGCCGGTCCCCGACCCGCAGCATCCGCAACGAGTGGCAGGTCGGGTGGTAGGTGACCCGGTGCGGGTAGTAGGCACCCACGTCGGTCACCCGGAGCACGTCGACAAGCAGTTCCGACAGCTCGTACGTCCGCGCCGCCACGTCCTCGGCCCGGCCGGCCAACCGGTCGTCACCGGCTCGTCGGGCCACCAGCGGGTGCTGGTGGCGCACCGACCCGACACACGACCCCGACGGGGCCACGATCACGTCGTACGGATCGAAGGTCCGTACGTGTCGACGGATCAACGGCAGCGCCTCGCGTTGGTAGCCGGTGTTGACGTGCATCTGCCCGCAGCAGGTCTGCTCGGCCGGGAAGACCACCTCGTGACCGAGCCGCTCCAGCAGCCGTACCGTGGCCTTCGCCGCCTCGGGGAACACGGTGTCGGCCAGGCAGGTCACGAACAGCGCGATGCGCATCTCCCACCTCCCGCCGGGTGACCGGCCGCGCGGCGGTGCGGCCGCGCGATCTCCATGAGTCTGCCGCACCGACCGCCGCCAGGCGAGCGAGGCGGCTCCGCGTGACGGTGCGGCCGGGACGGCTATTGACCGCAGGCGATGATCCGCCTAGCTTCATCAATCAGGAAGGTCTCTTTACTGATTTCGCTTCATCCCTCGTGGGAGTGCCGATGCGACCGTTCCGCCACCGCCGCCTCACCGCCCTCGTCGCCCTGACCACCCTGCTGATCACCGCCGCGCCGCCGAGCACCGCCAGCGCGGGTGAGCACCGCCGTGCCGGGTACCACCGGGTCGGCTACTTCACCCAGTGGGGCATCTACGGCCGGGCCTTCCCGGTCAAGAAGCTCGACACCTCGGGTGCGGCCGCCCGGCTCACCCACATCAACTACGCCTTCGGCAACGTCAGCGAGGACGGTCGCTGCTTCGTCGACGGTGGACCGGGCGAGGGCGACGCCTGGGCCGACTACCAGCGGCCGGTACCGGCCGAGGAGAGCGTCGACGGCGTCGCCGACGCCTGGGGCGAGCCACTCAACGGCAACTTCGGCCAGCTGGCCAAGCTCAAGGCCAAGCACCCCGACCTCAAGGTGCTGATCTCGCTGGGCGGCTGGAGCTGGTCGACGTACGTCTCCAACGCCGCCCGCACCGACGCGAGCCGCAAGGCGTTCGTGGCCTCCTGCATCGACCTCTACCTCAAGGGCAACCTGCCGATCCTCGACGGCGGCAGCGGCGGACCGGGTGCCGCCGCCGGAGTGTTCGACGGCATCGACCTCGACTGGGAGTGGCCGAACTGGCCCGGCGAACCGGGCAACGTGATCCGCCCGGAGGACCGGGAGAACTTCACCAAGCTGCTCGCCGAGTTCCGCCGGCAACTCGACGCCTACGGTCGCACGACCCGCAGGCACCACCCGCTCACCGCGTTCCTGCCGGCCAACCCGGCGACCATGGACGCCGGGTACGAGGGCCGCAAGATCTTCAAGTACCTGGACTTCGCCACGGTGCAGGGTTACGACTTCCACGGCACCTGGGAGACGGTGACCAACCAGCAGTCGGCGCTGCGGGTGCCGCGCGGCGCTCCGGGCAGCCCGGACTTCTCCGTCGAGGTGGCCGTCGACGGCTGGCTCGCCCGCGGCGCGCCCCGGGCCAAGCTGGTCCTCGGCATCCCCTACTACGGTCAGGGCTGGACCGGCGTCACCGGCGGCGGCAACGGCCTGTTCCAGCCCGCCACCGGGCCCGCACCGGCCGTCCACGGTGCCGGCTACGAGGACTACAAGCAGCTGAAGACCCTGACCGGCAAGGGCTTCGCCGTGCACCGCGACCTGCGCGCCGGGCACGCCTGGCTGTTCGACGGTACGACCTTCTGGACGTACGACGATCCGGCGGTGGTGCTGCAGAAGACGCTGTACATCCGGCGGACCGGCCTGGGCGGGGCGATGATCTGGTCGCTGGACGGCGACGACGACAACGCCACCCTCACCAGGACGATCAGCCTCGGACTGACGACGCGGTAGCCGTCACCGGGGCCGGCCGGCATCGCTGGCCGACCCCGGTCTCCGGCTACCATCGCCCGATGGATCTTCGAGGAACGGTCAGCCCTGATCGCCCGCTGCTCGTGCTGGCCCTCGCGGAGGAGGCCGCCCACCTCGATGCGCGCCTGCCGGTGCTGCTCACCGGCATGGGCAAGGTCAACGCGGCCTCCGCCGTCGCGGCGACCCTGGCCCGCACACCGCTGCCCGCGGCGGTGATCAACCTCGGCACCGCCGGCGCACTGCATCCCGGCTGGGCCGGCACCCACGAGGTGGGCAGCGTCCTGCAACACGACCTGGACACCGACTTCCTCCGCCGGTTGACCGGTCAGTCCGTCGGCGCGCCGCTGGCCCTCGGCGACGGTCCGGTGCTCGCCACCGGCGACCAGTTCATCGCCGACGACACCGCCCGCGCCGCCCTGGCCACCCGCGCCCACCTGGTCGACATGGAGGGCTACGCGGTCGCCTCGACCGCCCAGCGGTTCGGCGTACCGGTCCGTCTGATCAAGCAGGTCAGCGACGAGGCCGGCGACGGGGCGGCGCGTACCTGGCAGGAGTCGGTGGACCACTGCGCCCGGCTGCTCGCCGACTGGGTCCGCGACCACCTCTGAGCCACCCGGCGGCGGCCGACGCCACCGGGACGCGGCCCGGGCCGGTCAGAGCGCCATGCAGCTGGCCTGGTTGCCGCCCGCCCGCTTGGCCGCGTACATCGCGCTGTCGGCGTGGCTGATCGCCTGATCCAGGCAGTACGCCGGGCCGTGGGCGACCCCGACGCTCACCTGCGCCGGCCAGGCGGTCAGGCCGGCGACGGCCTCCACGGTCCGCTGCGCCACCAGCCGGGCCAGCGTGGCGTCCGCGCCCGGCAGGATGGCGACGAACTCGTCCCCGCCCAACCGCGCCACGAAGTCGCCCTGCCGCACGTTCGTCGTGAGCAGCTGCGCCACCGCCCGCAGCACGTCGTCGCCGGTGGAATGGCCGAGCGAATCGTTTATGTGCTTGAACCTGTCGATGTCCACGGCCAGCACCGCCACGGGGTGGTCGGCGGCGTCGGGACGGGCCAGGTCACGCAGGAACTTGTCGAGACCACGACGGTTCGCCACACCCGTCAGCGGATCGGTCCGCGCCGCCCGCTCGGCCTGCTCGTGCTGCCACCGCAGCGCGTCGTACGACTGCATCGTCATCGCGGTGTGCAGCCAGTGATGCCGTTGCCGCCACAGCAGCTCGGCGAGGGTGTCGCCGTAGGTGAGCCCGGGCCGCGCACCGGCCGAGCCGGTCGCCGCCAGCAGCACCGCGTGGGTACGGTGCACCGCCGCCGAGATCAGGCAGTCGGTCTCGGGTGACAGCAGGGCGACGGCCTCCTCGATGACGCGCAGCGCCTCCTCGGGTCGCCCGGACCGGCGCAGCGCGACGGCGTGGAAGGGCCGGCACAGCAGGATCTCCTGATGCTGTTCGGGCAGGCCGTGGATGCGCAGCAGGTTGGTGTAGCGGGGGATGTCGACGGCCGCACCGGCCGGGTCCTGCCGGTCGGCGCGGGAGCACGCCTCGTACAGCAGGGCCGAGAGCCGCCACACCTCCGCCTTGGGGCCGGACGCCTCGGCGACCGCCCGCGTCGCGTACTCCTGCGCGGCGGCGCTGTGCCGTTCCGCCTCGGCGATCCGACCGACCTGGTACAGCTCCAACGCCCAGATCAGGTTGAGTTCGGCGAGGTTGCACAGCCACATCGCCCGGTTGCCGTTGTCCGGATAGGACGCGTGCCGGGTCGCCTGGTAGGCCGCCTCGAACTGGGGTGCGGCCAGTTCGTAGAGGCGAAGCTGGGCGTAGCCGATCGCGATCCCGGTGTGCGCGTTGCCCGTGATCACCGGGTTGGGTTCGTCGGCCAGCAGGGCGGTTTCCGCGCTGACGAGGTCGCGGAGCACCGCTTCGATGTCGTACTCGGCGATGTCCTGACCGCCGAGGCGAAGCCGCCGGGTCGCCCGCAGCGACAGCGCACAGGATCGCCAGCCGGCGCTGCCCTCACGGTCGGCGGCGGCCAGCATCAGGTCGGCGGCGTCGATCGCGGCCCGCAGGTCACCCAGGCGGGTCAGGGCCACCACGCGGGCGAAGTGCATCGCCGCCGGGCCGTCGCCGATCTGCCCGGTGGGTTCGCGGAGCGCCGACTCGGCGGCGGTCAACACCTGCGCCGCCCCGCCGGCCTGCGCCTCCTCAAGGAGGCGGAGCGCCCCGAGGGTCACCTCGTCCATGCGGCCTCCGCACCGGCCAGGTAGGAAATCAGCCCGATGGTACGGCAACGGCCTCAGTTCGGGGAGCCACCGACATCGACAACTGGGGACCGTCCAGGCGCGACAGTTGTCATTCCGGTGACGGGGGCGGTGGCAACGGCAGTTCGACGGCGGCGGGCTCACCGAGCCGTACCGCGGAGTGGGCCGGTGGCTGCTTCTCGGCCCGGGGCAGCCGGCTGTGCACCCGGCCTCGTCCGGTCGGATCCGGCCGGGCGGTCACCTCGCAGGTCACCATTTGGATCGGTGGCGGCGGTGGGGTGAAGCGGCCGGTGCCCCATCGCAGCCAGAGCGGTATCCGTCCGGCTTCCGCCTCGGCGAGCAGCTTCTCCCAGGTGCGGCGGCGCGTGCCGTGGTCGATCTCGACGACGACCGGTGGCCCGTCGGGGCGGGCACAGGCCACGTCGAGCACCGACTGCTGGGCGGACATCGGCGGCGGCAGCGGCAGCACGCTCGGCGCCCGCCGGTAGACCCGCCAGCCGCGCCCCTGCGCCCAGTCGGCCACGGTGTCGGCCAACAGCGCGGTGACCTGGTCAGTGGTCAGATCGGTGAAGACGAGCCGGTCGACCCGCTCCGCCAGCCACTGCCCCTCCTCGCCCACCCCCGCAGCCTAACCACTCCCCCATTCCCACCCCGCCCACTGGTTGTGGCAGTGGAGCTGGTCGGCACCCGATGATGCGGACCCCACTGCCACAACGACGGCTGCGGTGGGTTCAGGGCACCTGTTGGATGCGGACGAGGTTGCCGGCGGGGTCGCGTACGGCGCAGTCGCGTCGCCCGTACGGCTGGTCGGTCGGCTCCTGGACCACCTCGACGTCGGCGGCCTGCAGCCGGTCGAAGGTCTTGTCCAGCTCCGGGGTGGCCAACAGGATGCCGGCGTAGGTGCCCTTGGCCATCATCTCGGCGATGGTGGCACGTTCCTCGGCGGTGATGCCGGGATCGACCGCCGGCGGCGTCAGGACGATGGAGGTGTCGGGCTGCCCGGGCGGACCGACGGTGATCCAGCGCATCCCACCGTGCCCCACGTCGAGGCGGACCTCGAAGCCGAGGACGTCGCGGTAGAAGGTCAGTGCCGCCTCCGGGTCGGTGTGCGGCAGGAAGCTCGCGTTGATGGTGATGTTCATGCTGGTCACGCTAATCGCGCCCGGACCGGTGCCGCTTCTCGATTCCTGACCACCTGCCTCACCGGCCGACATAGCCGGCCAGGTGCTCACCGGTGACGGTGGAGCGGGTGGCGACGAGATCGGCGGGGGTGCCCTCGAAGACGACCCGGCCGCCGTCGTGGCCGGCGCCGGGACCGAGGTCGATGATCCAGTCGGCGTGCGCCATGACCGCCTGGTGGTGCTCGATGACGATCACCGACTTGCCGGCGTCGACAAGCCGGTCGAGCAGCCCGAGCAGGTGCTCGACGTCGGCCAGGTGCAGGCCGCTGGTCGGCTCGTCGAGCACGTAGACGCCACCCTTCTCGGCCATGTGGGTGGCCAGCTTGAGCCGCTGCCGTTCACCACCGGAGAGGGTGGTGAGGGGCTGGCCGAGGCTGAGGTAGCCGAGCCCGACGTCGGCCAGCCGGGCCAGGATGGCGTGCGCGGCCGGGGTACGGGCCTCGCCGGTGCCGAAGAACGCCTCGGCCTCGGTGACGGACATGGCCAGCACCTCGCTGATGTTCCGCCCGCCGAGGTGGTATTCCAGCACCGCGGGCTGGAACCGCTTGCCCTCGCAGTCCTCGCAGGTGGTGGCGACCCCGGCCATCATGGCCAGGTCGGTGTAGATGACGCCGGCGCCGTTGCAGGTCGGGCAGGCGCCCTCGGAGTTGGCGCTGAACAACGCCGGTTTCACCCCGTTGGCCTTGGCGAACGCCTTGCGGATCGGTTCGAGCAGCCCGGTGTACGTGGCCGGGTTGCTGCGCCGCGAGCCGCGGATCGGCGTCTGGTCGACGGCCACCACGCCGTCGCGCCCGGACACCGAGCCGTGGATCAGGGAACTCTTGCCCGAGCCGGCCACCCCGGTCACCACGACCAGCACGCCGAGCGGGATGTCCACGTCGACGTCGCGCAGGTTGTGCGTCGCCGCGCCACGGACCTCCAGCGCGCCGGTGGGGGTCCGTACGCTCTCCTTGAGGCTGGCCCGGTCGTCGAGGTGCCGACCGGTGAGGGTGCCGCTGGCCCGCAGACCCTCGACGGTGCCCTCGAAGCAGACCGAGCCGCCGGCCGTACCCGCGCCGGGGCCGAGGTCGACGACGTGGTCGGCGATCGCGATGGTCTCCGGCTTGTGCTCGACCACGAGCACCGTGTTGCCCTTGTCCCGCAGCCGCAGCAGCAGGTCGTTCATCCGGGCGATGTCGTGCGGGTGCAGCCCGACGGTCGGCTCGTCGAAGACGTAGGTGACGTCGGTGAGCGACGACCCGAGGTGCCGGATCATCTTGGTGCGTTGCGCCTCGCCACCGGAGAGGGTGCCCGACGGCCGGTCGAGGGAGAGGTAACCGAGGCCGATCTCCACGAACGAGTCGAGGGTGTGCCCGAGCGAGGTCAGCAGCGGTGCCACCGACGGCTCGTCCAGCGACCGGACCCATTCGGCCAGGTCGCTGATCTGCATCGCGCAGAGGTCGGCGATGTTGCGTCCGTCGATCTTCGAGGACCGGGCCAGCTCGCTGAGCCGGGTGCCGCCGCAGTCGGGGCAGGTGCCGAAGGTGATCGCCCGGTCGACGAAGGCGCGGATGTGCGGCTGCATCGCCTCCCGGTCCTTGGACAGGAAGGACTTCTGGATACGCGGGATCAGACCCTCGTACGTCACGTTGACGTTGTCGACCTTGATCTTGGTCGGTTCCTTGTAGAGCAGGTCGTTCAGCTCGCGCTTGGTGAACTTGCGGATCGGCTTGTCCGGGTCGAAGAAGCCGCTGCCGCCGAAGATCCGGCCGTACCAGCCGTCGACGCTGTAGCCGGGGATGGTCAGGGCGCCCTCGTTGATCGACTTGCTGTCGTCGTAGAGCGCGGACAGGTCGAAGTCGCTGATCCGGCCCATTCCCTCGCAGCGGGGGCACATGCCGCCGGTGACGGTGAAGCTGCGCCGCTCCTTGGTCGTGGTGCCGCCGCGCTCGATGGTGACTGCACCCGCGCCGCTTATCGACGCCACGTTGAAGGAGAACGCCTGCGGCGAGCCGATGTGCGGCTGACCGAGCCGGCTGAACAGGATCCGCAGCATGGCGTTGGCGTCGGTGACCGTGCCGACCGTCGAGCGGACGTTCGCGCCCAGCCGTTCCTGGTCGACGATGATCGCGGTGGTCAGCCCGTCGAGCACGTCGACCTCGGGGCGCGCCAGGGTCGGCATGAACCCCTGGACGAAGGCGCTGTACGTCTCGTTGATCAGCCGTTGCGACTCGGCGGCGATCGTGCCGAACACCAGCGAACTCTTGCCCGAGCCGGAGACCCCGGTGAACACCGTCAGCCGACGCTTGGGGATCTCGATGCTGACGTCCTTGAGGTTGTTCTCCCGTGCGCCGTGCACCCGGATCAGGTCATGGCTGTCGGCGACGTGCGACGACGGGGCGTCGGCGCTCGTGGTCCTGCTCATCGATCTCTCCATCCCCGTAAGCGTTCGTGTGCGCCGGTCACGCTAGCTGCGGCCGGCCCGCCGACGCTTCTCGAATCCTGATCGGCCGGGTCACCTGCTTCGACACGCACGCGGGCAGCTCGGCGGCGCCGGCGAGCGCCTGACGCCGGTAGGCGCTCGGCGGCACGCCGACCAACTCGGTGAACCTGGTGCTGAACGTGCCCAACGAGCCACAACCGACCGCGAAACAGACGTCGGTGACGCTGAGGTCGCCGCGACGCAGCAGCGCCATCGCCCGCTCGATGCGCCGGGTCATCAGATAGGAGTACGGCGACTCGCCGTAGGCGAGCCGGAACTGGCGGCTGAGGTGACCGGCCGACATGTTCACCCCACGGGCGAGCGCCTCGACGTCGAGCGGCTGAGCGTACTCACGATCGATCCGGTCCCGGACCCGACGCAGCCGAGCCAGGTCCCGTAGCTGCTCGGCCGAGGCTCTGCTGGTCACCCGCGGAATCGTGCCACGGCGCACCGACAGTTGCCCACTTCCGGCGACGGCCCCGCCGTGTCGTCTTCATGCCGGCCGGTGGCGAGGGGTCAAGAACCGGATCGCGCAGGTGAGGCGAAGACACCAAAAGGTTTTGTGTGGTTCCTACAACCGGGCCGCGCAGGGTTGGGCGGTTACGGCATGGCGCTGCCCGCTCTCAGGCAGAACAGTGTTCACTGCCGGGGCTGCCATCCTCGGCGCACCGTACGTCACAGGTCTACCGGAGGGGTCGGTCGGGTGTTCAGCCGTATCGCCATCGTCAACCGTGGTGAGGCCGCCATGCGGCTCATTCACGCGGCCCGAGAACTGGCTGCGCAGACCGGGACACGGATCGAGACCGTCGCCCTCTATACCGACGTCGACCGCACCGCCACATTCGTACGCGAGGCGGACCTGGCCTACGATCTCGGCCCCGCCTCCGCGCGGCCATACCTCAACCTGGCGACCCTGGAGCGCGCCCTGGTGGCGACCGGGGCCGACGCGGCGTGGGTCGGTTGGGGCTTCGTCGCCGAGGATCCGGCCTTCGCGGAGTTGTGCGAGAAGATCGGTGTCACCTTCATCGGTCCGAGCCCGGAGGCGATGCGCCAACTCGGCGACAAGATCGGTGCGAAGCTGCTCGCCGAGCAGGTCGGTGTGCCGGTCGCGCCGTGGAGCCGGGGCGCGGTGGAGAACCTCAACGCCGCGCGGGCCGCGGCTGCCGAGATCGGCTACCCGCTGATGCTCAAGGCGACCGCCGGCGGTGGCGGGCGCGGCATCCGGGTGATCACCAGCGAGGCCGAGCTGGCCGACGCGTACGAGCGCACCAGCCAGGAGGCGGCGCGGGCCTTCGGCAGCGGCGTGGTCTTCCTGGAGCGCCTGGTCACCGGCGCCCGGCACGTCGAGGTCCAGGTGATCGCCGACGGTCAGGGCACCGCCTGGGCGCTGGGCGTACGCGACTGCTCGGTGCAGCGGCGCAACCAGAAGATCATCGAGGAGTCGGCCTCGCCGGTCCTCAGCACGGAGCAGGCCGCCGAGCTCAAGGCGTCGGCCGAGCGGCTGGCGCTGGCCGTCGGCTACCGGGGAGCGGCGACCGTCGAGTTCCTCTACCACCCCGGTGACCGGCTGTTCGCCTTCCTGGAGGTCAACACCCGGCTCCAGGTCGAGCACCCGATCACCGAGTCCACCACCGGCTTCGACCTGGTGAAGGCACAGCTGTGGGTGGCGGCGGGTCGACGGCTGGAGGGCGAGGCGCCCGTCGAGCGGGGGCACGCCATCGAGGCCCGGCTCAACGCCGAGGATCCCGACCGCGATTTCGCCCCCTCCCCCGGCCGGGTTGCCCGGCTGGACCTGCCCGCCGGGCCGGGCATCCGGGTGGACACCGGCATCAGCGAGGGTGACACCATCCCCGCCGACTTCGACTCGATGATCGCGAAGATCATCGCCTACGGTCGGGACCGCGACGAGGCGCTCGGTCGACTCCGTCGGGCGATGGCCGAGACCACGGTGATCATCGAGGGTGGCGCGACGAACAAGAGCTTCGTGCTCGACCTGCTCGACCAGCCCGAGGTGATCGACGCCAGCGCGGACACCGGCTGGATCGACCGGGTCCGTGGTGCCGGCGGGCTCGTCGGGCACCGGCACTCCGCCGTCGCCCTGGCCGCCGCCGCCATCGAGGCGTACGAGGAAGAGGAAAGCGGCGAGCGGCACCGGCTGCTGGCCACGGCGGCCGGCGGACGCCCGCAGGTGCAGCACGTCGGCGGCCGACCGTTGGACCTCAAGCTGCGCGGCGTCGGCTACCGCATGCGGGTGGCGCGTACCGGTGCGCACCGGTTCCGCGTCGGGATCGAGGCCGGCGGCGAGGTCCGTACCGCGGACGTCGAACTCGACCGTTTCGACAGACACACCGGGCAGATCGTCGTCAACGGCGCTCAGCACCGCCTGCTCACCGCCACGCACGGGCCGATCCACCTGGTCGAGGTGGACGGGGTGACGCACCGGGTCAGCCGGGACGAGGGCGGCGTGCTCCGGGCACCCATGCCCGCGCTTGTCGTCGCCACCCCGTTGGCGGTGGGCGCGGAGGTCGAGGCGGGCGCGCCGGTGCTGGTGCTGGAAGCCATGAAGATGGAGACGGTGCTGCGGGCGCCGTTCCGGGCGCGGCTCAAGGAGTGCGCGGTCTCGGTGGGCAGTCAGGTGGAGGCGGGCGCGCCGCTGCTGCGGCTGGACCCGATCGCCGACGACGACGCCGAGCCCGGTGCCGAGACGGCCGGCCCTGCCGTCGAACTGGATCTGCCGACCGCCCCCGGGCAGGTCCCGGCGCTGGCTCGCGCCCGGCGCGGCCAGGAGGATCTGCGTGGTCTGCTGCTCGGCTTCGACGTCGACCCGCACAACGACCGGCGGGTGCTCGACGACTACCTGGTCGCCCGGCAGGAGGCCACCGAGGACGGTCACCGGCCGCTGGCCGAGGAGATGGACCTGCTCAACGTCTTCGCCGACCTCGCCGAGCTGAGCCGCAACCGTCCCACCGGCGAGGACGGCGGCAGCGCCCACGTGCACAGCGACCGGGAGTACTTCCACACCTACCTGCAGAGCCTCAACGTGGAGCGGGCCGGCCTGCCGGCCACCTTCCAGGGCAAGCTGGCCCGGGCCCTCGCCCACTACGGCGTGACCGAACTGGACCGCTGCGGCGACCTCGAATCCGCCGTCTTCCGGATCTTCCTCGCCCAGCAGCGGGCCTCCGCCGACGCCGCCGTCGTCACGGCGTTGCTGCGCGCGTGGCTCCAGGAGCCGCCGCCGGAGGAGTCGCTGCGCGAGCCGATCGGTCTGGCCCTGGAGCGACTGCTGGCCGCCACGCAGGTCCGCTTCCCGGTGATCGCCGACCTCGCCCGGGGAGTGGTCTTCGCCTGGTTCGCCCAACCGCTGCTGCGCCGCAATCGGGCCCGCGTCTACGCGGAGGTCCGCAAGCACCTGCGTCACCTGGACGCCCACCCGGACGCGCCGGACCGGGCCGACCGGATCGCCGCGATGGTGCGCAGCACCGAGCCGCTGGTCCGCCTGCTCGGCCAGCGTCTGCTGCGCGACCACCTCGACAACACGGTGATGCTGGAGGTGCTGACCCGCCGGTACTACGGCAACAAGCAGCTCATCGGCGTACGCGCCCACGAGGTGGGCGGCTGCACCTTCGTGGTCGCCGAGCGGGCCGACTCGTCGCTGGTCTCCGCCGCGGTCGGCTTCGACGCGCTGGGCGACGCGCTGCGCGGGCTCGCCGAACTGGCCGCCGACGAGGAGGCCGTCAACGCCGACATCTACCTGGCCTGGGAGAACCAGCCGGAGGACTTCGACGCGATGGCGGCGGCACTGCTCGCGGTGATCAACGCGCAGCCGTTGCCACCGCAGGTACGCCGGCTCACCGCCACCGTGGCGGGCAGCGGCGGGGCGGTCATGCACCACCACTTCACGTTCCGTCCGGCGAGCACCGGGATGGCCGAGGAGCGGTTGATCCGCGGCCTGCACCCGTACATCGCGCAGCGGATGCAGTTGGAGCGGCTGCGCAAGTTCGACCTGACCCGGCTGCCGTCGGCGGACGAGGAGGTCTACCTGTTCCAGTGCGTGGCCCGGGAGAACCCGTCCGACGACCGGCTCGTCGCGTTCGCGCAGGTACGCGACCTGACCGAGCTGCGCGACCACGACGGTCGACTGGTCGCGCTGCCGACCACCGAGGACGCGGTGGCGGCCTGCCTCGACTCGATCCGTCGGGCCCGGGCCCTGCAACCGTCGAAGACCCGCTTCAACACCAACCGCATCGTGATCTACGTGTGGCCGCCGAGCGGCCTGACCCGCGCCGAGATGGAGATGATCGCCGGTCGGGTACGCCCGACGACGGCGGGTGCCGGGCTGGAGGAGATCCTGTTCATCGCGCGGCAGCGCGACCGCGCCACCGGTCAGCTGACAAAGGTCGGGATCCGGATCACCTTCGACGCCACGGGTGGTGCGGAGCTGACCGTCGGTGAGCCGCCGATCGACGCGATCGAGCCGCTCGACGACTACCGGCTGAAGGTGCTGCGGGCCAGCAGCCGCAACACCGTCTACCCGTACGAGCTGACCCGGCTGCTCGGCGACTTCGTCGAGTACGACCTCGACGAGACCCACACGCTCGTGCCGGTGGACCGGCCGAAGGGCCGCAACAGCGCGGCGATCGTCGCGGGTGTGGTCAGCACGAAGACCGCCCGGCACCCGCAGGGCATCAGCCGGGTGATCCTGCTCGGCGACCCGACGAAGGCGCTGGGCGCGTTGTCGGAGCCGGAGTGCCGCCGGGTGATCGCCGCGCTGGATCTGGCCGAGCGGATGCAGGTGCCGCTGGAGTGGTACGCGCTGTCCGCCGGTGCCCGGATCTCGATGACCTCGGGCACCGAGAACATGGACTGGGTGGCGGCGGCGCTCAAGCGGATCGTCGAGTTCACCCAGGACGGCGGCGAGATCAACATCGTGGTGGCCGGCATCAACGTCGGTGCGCAACCGTACTGGAACGCCGAGGCCACGATGCTGATGCACACCAAGGGTGTGCTGGTGATGACGCCGGATTCGGCGATGGTGCTCACCGGCAAGCAGTCGCTGGACTTCTCCGGTGGCGTCTCCGCGGAGGACAACTTCGGCATCGGCGGCTACGACCGGGTGATGGGCCCGAACGGGCAGGCGCAGTACTGGGCGCCGAACCTGCCCGCCGCGCGGGACGTGCTGATGGCGCACTACGACCACACGTACGTCGTGCCGGGTGAGGCGGCGCCTCGGCGTACGGAGACCACCGACCCGACCGACCGGGACATCTCGAACTTCCCGCACTCGGTGGCCGGCAGCGACTTCACCACGGTCGGCGAGATCTTCTCCGCCGAGGCCAACCCGGACCGCAAGAAGCCGTTCGACATCCGTACGGTGATGCGGGCCCTGTCCGACCAGGACCACCCGGTCCTGGAGCGGTGGGCGGGGATGGCCGACGCGGAAACCGCAGTGGTGCAGGACGTCCACCTCGGTGGCATCCCGGTGTGTCTGCTCGGCATCGAGTCGCGGTCGGTGCCCCGGCACGGCTTCCCGCCCACCGACGGCCCGGACACCTACACGGCCGGCACCCTGTTCCCCCGGTCGTCGAAGAAGGCCGCGCGGGCGATCAACGCGGCCAGCGGCAACCGACCGCTTGTGGTGCTGGCCAACCTGTCCGGCTTCGACGGCTCGCCGGAGTCGATGCGCAAGCTGCAACTGGAGTACGGCGCCGAGATCGGCCGGGCGATCGTCAACTTCCGTGGGCCCATCGTGTTCTGCGTGATCTCGCGGTACCACGGTGGCGCGTTCGTGGTCTTCTCCAAGGCGTTGAACCCGAACATGACGGTGCTGGCGCTGGAGGGCTCGTTCGCCTCGGTGCTGGGCGGCGCCCCGGCTGCCGCCGTGGTGTTCTCCCGCGACGTCGACGCCCGCACCGCCGCCGATGCCCGGGTACGGGACATGCAGGCCCGGGTCGCCGCCGCCGCCGGCACCGACCGTGCGGAGTTGACCGCGGAACTCGACGAGCTGCGCTCGTCGGTGCGGGCGGAGAAGCTCGGTGAGGTGGCCGCCGAGTTCGACCGGGTGCACAACATCCACCGCGCGGTCGAGGTCGGCTCCGTCGACGCCGTCATCCGCGCGGCCGAGTTGCGCCCCCGCATCATCGAGGCCATCGAGACGCACCTGCGGTAGGTCGCTCGTGGCGGGGCCGGCTCTCGCGCCGGCCTCACCAGAGCCGACGACAGCCGCCCCCACCGACATCGGTGGGGGCGGCTAAAGTGCGACCCTGTGTCGTCGCCCGAGGTCCTGACCGCCACTGCGGCGGATCGCCCGCAGGTGGTCAGCGCTCTCGTCGCCGCTTTCGCAGACGACCCGGTGCTACGTCATCTCTTCCCCGACCCGCAGGACTACCCGCGCTTCGCCGCCGTGTTCTTCGGCAATCTCTTCGACAAGCGGGTCGGGCTGGGCACGGTCTGGACGATCGGGCCGGGCGCCTCGACCGCGGTCTGGCAGCCGCCCTCCGGCGGTGATCCCGCCTCGACCGACCTGCTCGAAACGCACCTGCCCGCCGACGCGCTGGCCCGCACCCGCGCCTACGACGACGCGGTGCACGCCGCCCTGCCGGCCGAGCCGTTCTGGTACCTGGGTGTACTGGGGACCCGCCCGGACAGCGTCGGGCGTGGGCTGGGGCGGGCGGTGATGGCGGCCGGGTTGCGTCGGGCCGCCGCCGACGGCCTGCCCGCGATCCTGGAGACCAGCAACCCGGCCAACGTCGAGTTCTATCGCCGGGCCGGGTGGCAGGTCGTACGCCAGATCGACGAGCCCCTGCCGATCTGGGTGATGCGCCAGTGATCAGCCCGACTGCCGGCCGGGCCGGCAACCGGATCGGCTGAGCCGGCGACCGGATCGGTCAGGCCAGCGACAGGAAGAGCTTCTCCATCTGGTCGAGGTTGGCCTTGCGTTCCTCGCCCGGTGCGGCGGTGACGCACTGCTGGAGACCACTGGCAATGATCTTGAAGCCGGCGCGGTCCAGGGCCCGCGACACGGCGGCGAGCTGAGTCACCACCTCTGAGCAGTCCCGCCCGTCTTCGAGCATGCCGATGACGCCTCGGATCTGCCCCTCGGCACGGCGCAGTCGCTTGATCACGTCATCGACCGCATTCTCGTCGACCTGCATGTTCCCCCCTCTCGATCGGCCCGAATCCACGGTACACCCGGGGGTATACGCCCGACCTGCGCCCATCGGTGGTCTTCGTCGGTTTGCCGTCGCTGACCTGCTCGGACATACTCGATTCAGATACCCCGGGGGGTATCCATGTCCACGGATCATCAAGGAGTAGCCAGATGAGTGCCACGAATGCTTCACGCACTGTCGACGTCGCCACCGCCCGCGCCCTGATCGCCAACAACCCCGACACGTTGATCGTGGACGTGCGCACACCCGGGGAATACGACAGCGCTCACGTGCCCGGCTCGATCAACCTGCCGCTGGACCAGGTCGACGCGCACCTGGGGCGGATCGTCGACGACGCCGGTGGCCGGATGCTGCTGATCTGCCAGTCCGGCGCCCGGGCCACTCAGGCGTGCACCAAGCTTGTCAACGCCGGACTGCCCGCGGCCACCGTGGTCACCGGCGGAATGAACGCCTGGATCACCGCGGGCGGCCCGGTCGAGCGGGGCCGTGAGCGGTGGGGCCTGGAGCGCCAGGTGCGCCTGGTGGCCGGTGCCATCGTCCTGCTGTCGATCGTGATCAGCATCTGGGTGCCGGCGGCGCGGTTCGTGGCCGGTTTCATCGGGGCCGGCCTGACCTTCGCCGCGCTGAGCAACACCTGCGCCATGGGCATGATGCTGTCCAAGCTGCCGTACAACAGGGGTGCCGCCTGTGACGTCGACGCCTCCCTCGCCCGGCTGCGCGCACCGGGGCTGCGGGCATGAGCTCGCCCTATCCGATCCAGGACCGCTCGGGCCTGGCCCGAGTGGTGCCGTTGGTGGGGTGGTTGCGCCACTACGACCGGAAGATCCTGCGCCACGACCTGGTGGCCGGTCTGACCGTGGCCGTCATGTTGGTGCCGCAGAGCATGGCGTACGCCACCCTGGCCGGAATGCCACCGGTGACCGGCCTGTACGCCTCGATCGTGCCGTTGGTGGTCTACGCCCTACTGGGCACCTCCGGCTCCCTCGCCGTCGGCCCGGTGGCCATCACCGCACTGATGACGAGCGCGGCGCTGGCCGGTCGGGCCGACGGTGACCCGGCCCGGTACGCCGCGCTTGCCGCTCTGCTCGCCCTGCTGGTCGGCGGCATCCAGGTGCTGCTCGGGGTGCTGCGTCTCGGGGTGCTTGTCAACTTCATGTCCCATCCGGTGCTGTCGGGGTTCACCTCGGCAGCCGCGATCGTCATCGCCGCCAGCCAGGTCAAGGACCTGTTCGGGCTGAACATGGGCCGCGCGGAGACCTTCCCCGAGATCGTCGCGGCGTTGTGGGGCGCGGCCACCACCGCACACGGCCTGACCATCCTCGTGTCGCTGGTCAGCGTCGCCGCGCTGGTGCTGCTGCGCCGCTACGCACCACGGCTGCCCGGCGCGCTGCTGGTGGTCGCCGGCGTCACCGCGGTCAGCGCCGCGTTCTCGTTCGGCGACCGAGGCGTCAAGATCCTCTCGTACGTGCCGGCGGGCCTGCCGGTGCCCGCGCTGCCGACCCTGTCCGGCCAGGACGTCCAGGCACTCCTGCCGGCGGCGATCGCCATCGCGCTGGTGGCGTACCTGGAGGGCATCGCGGTGGCCAAGACGCTCGCCGCGAAGTCCCGCCAGCAGGTCGGCCCGGACCGGGAACTGGTGGCGGTGGGCGCGGCCAACCTGTCGGCCGGGTTGTTCCAGGCGTTCCCGGTGGCCGGCGGGCTGTCCCGCAGCGCGGTCAACTTCTCCGCCGGCGCTCGTACGCCGGTGGCGACGCTGGTGACCGCGGCGATGGTGGCGGTCACCGCGCTGGTGCTGACACCTGCCTTCCACCACCTGCCTCGGGCGGTGCTCGCCGCGATCGTGGTGGTCGCCGTGCTGGGCCTGGTGGACCGCAAGGGTGCGGCCACCACCTGGCGGGTACGTCGTGCCGACGGTCTGGCGCTGGCCCTGACCTTCCTGGTCACCCTGCTTGTCGGGGTCGAGCCGGGGCTCGCCGCGGGCGTGGCGTTCAGCCTCGGGGTCTTCGTGTGGCGCTCCGCCCGGCCGCACACCGCCGAACTCGGCCGGGTGCCGGACACCGACCGGTACCGCAACGTGCAGCGGTTCCCCGGCCTGCTCACCGACCCACGGTTCGCGGTCGTACGGGTCGACGGCCCGCTCTACTTCGCCAACGCCCAACGGCTGTCCGACCAGTTGCTCACCATGGCCGGACAACGCGCCGGACTGGTGGCCATCGTGTTGGACGCCAGTGCGATCACCGACATCGACACCGACGGCGCGACCGCCCTGGCGGAGCTGCGCGAACGACTCGCCGGGCACGACGTGGTGCTGCACCTGGCCACCATCCGGGGACCGGTCCGCGATCTGCTCGATCGCGCCGGCGTGTGGCGGTCGGTACGCGACGCGGGTCACGTGCACCCCGACATCCCCACCGCCCTGGCGGCGGCCGAGGGCACCGCAGCCTTCGCAGCGGACGGGGACCGGGCCACGTTCGCGATGGCCGGCAGCAGCACGGATGACACCCGGGAGGTGCGATGAGCACGCCACAGCGGTTCGCCACGATGGTCACCTGCATCGACGGGCGCATCCAGCGTCCGCTCGACGAGTGGGTACGACGACACCTCGACGTCGACTACCTCGACACGATCACGGAGCCGGGACCTGAGGCGGTGCTGGCCGCGACCGGCGAGCAGCGGCTGACCGCCGTGCTGGAGAAGGTGGCGGTGTCGCAGCAGGCTCATGGCAGCGGCACGCTCGTCATCGCCGGGCACGCCGACTGCGCGGGCAATCCGGTGTCCGTCGAGGAGCATCGCGACCAGCTCCGCCGGAGTGTGGCCCGACTCGCGCGACGGTTGCCCGACACCCGGATCCTCGCGGTGCACGCCGGTCAGTGCGGGGAGCGCTGCTGGGATCCCGAACTCGTCGCCGAGGTGTCGCCCGCGCCCCGGCCGGCGGCGTAGCGCGACCCCTCCGGGCTGCCCGAAGTTGCGTTGGTCACGACTGTCGTTCGCATACCCCCCGGGGTATAGATTTGGAGCGGTACATCAGCCGCCATCACTGTGAAGGAGCTGGCAGAAATGCTGTTCACCCAGTACTACCTGGACTGTCTGTCCCAGGCGTCGTACCTGATCGCCGACGAGAGCACCAAGCGTGCCGTGCTTGTCGACCCGCGCCGGGACATCGACGAGTACCTCGCCGACGCCCGGGCCCGCGGCCTGACCATCGACGGGGTGATCAACACCCACTTCCACGCCGACTTCCTCGCCGGCCACCTGGAGGTGGCGGCGGCCACCGGCGCCTGGATCGGCTACGGCCACCGGGCCGAGACCGAGTACCCGATCCGCAAGCTGCGCGACGGGGAGCGGATCAGCCTCGGCGAGGTGACCCTGGAGATCATGGAGACCCCGGGCCACACCCCGGAGTCGATCAGCATCCTGGTCCGCGAGCACGCCGACGACCCGGTGCCGTACGGGGTGCTGACCGGCGACGCACTGTTCATCGGTGACGTCGGCCGCCCCGACCTGCTCGCCTCGCTCGGCGTGACCGCCGACGAGCTGGGCCGGATGCTCTACGACAGCGTCCAGAGCAAGCTGATGGGCCTGCCCGACGAGGTGCGCGTCTTCCCGGCCCACGGTGCCGGTTCCGCCTGCGGCAAGAACCTGTCCACCGAGCGGCAGTCCACCATCGGTGAGCAGCGCCGCACCAACTACGCCTGCGCGCCGATGAGCGAGGAGCAGTTCGTCGCCCTGGTCACCGGCGGGCAGCCGGCCGCACCCGGCTACTTCGCCTTCGACGCCGTGCTCAACCGCAAGGCCCGCGAACTGTTCGACCCGCAGCGGGCCGCCCGCCCGCTCACCGCGGCGCAGTTCGCCCAGGCCCACGCCGAGGGCGCGGTGGTCGTCGACGCTCGCGACCCGCAGGAGTTCGCCACCGGCCACCTGCGGGGTGCGATCAACATCCCGGCGGACGGACGGTTCGCCGAGACCGCCGGCAGCGTCCTCTCCCCGCAGCACCGGGTGCTGGTGGTGGCGCCGCAGGACCGCGAGGAGGAGATCGTCGTACGCCTCGCCCGGATCGGGTTCGACCAGGTGCTCGGCTACCTCCGCGAGCCGGAGGCCGCCTTCCTGGCGATGATCGCCGAGATGACCCGGGCCAGCCGGGTCACCGCCACCGAGCTGCGCGAGGCGCGGGAACGCCCCGAGCCGCCCGTGGTGCTCGACGTGCGCAACGCGGGCGAACGCGAGCAGGGTGCCGTCGAGGGCTCGCTGCACATCCCCCTGGCCGAGTTGACCCGCCGCCTCGACGAGGTGCCGACCGAGCGGCCGATCGTCGTGCACTGCGCCGGTGGCTACCGGTCCTCGGTCGCGGCCAGCCTGCTGCGCAGCGCCGGCCGGGTCGACGTCTCCGATCTGCTCGGCGGGTACGCCGCCTGGCAGTCACTGCACGCGGCCGCGCGCTGAGGATGTGGTCGGTTCGGGGGTCGGGTCGCTACGCCGCCCGGCCCCGACCGGCCGCCCTGCTCAGCAGCCGCGCCACGACCAGCGGCACCACGTGCAGCACGCCGCCGAGCAGCAGCGCCAACGTGAGGATCTGGCCGACGGCGAGCCCGTGCAGCGCCAGCACCAGGGCGGTGCAGGCGCCGGTGGACAGCAGGTGCCACCCGAGACGTCGCACGATCGACCAGGTGGTGGGTGGTTCCGGCCGGTCGGCACGGGTACGCAAGGCACTCACTGCCGCGCCGATCGCGAGCAGCACGGCCACCTGCCCGGCCCAGAGGGCGACCCGGCCGACGCCGGCGTCGTCGGTCACCGACGGCGCGACGAGGGTCGTGGCCGTGAAGACGACGAAAGCGGGCAGCGCGACGAAGATGAACGCCGTCGTCGCTGCCCGCCCGGCCCGCCCCGGCAGGCTCTGCTGCGGCTGGACCTGTTGCTCGATGCCGACGCGCACGTCGTCGGGGGCCCAGACGAGATTAGTCGCCGCGTGCGGTTCGCGCCCCGAAGCTGACATGTCGCGAGACTAGTTCCGGCTGTCAATGTCCGGCCGTCCGATTTGCCGGACATCGCCGTCGAGCATCACCGCCGGGCGCGATCAGCCCTGACGGCTCTTCCACTGCGGGTTGGCGCGGTTCACCACGACCACCCGGCCCCGGCGGCGTACCACCACCGAACCCGGCTTCTGCTTCAGCGAGCGCAGGGAGCTGCGTACCTTCATGGTGTCCCTCCTCGGTTCGAATGCCTGGGGGAACGCCTCCTCGACCTGCGGGATTCCCCCGCCGCACCCGAACCGGATAACCTGCCGGGGAGGGCGCGACCTGGTGAGTGGGTGTCGAGTACGGGTGGGGTTGTTGTGGCTGAAGTGGGAAAGATAATCCGGTTTGACGAGGTTCGCGGCTACGGGTTCATCGCACCGTCCGCCGGCGGGGAGGACGTCTTCGTCCACGCCAACGACTTCGGCGAGCACCGCCATCTGGTGCGGGTCGGCCTACCTGTCGAGTTCGAGGCCGTGGACAGCGACCGTGGCCTGAAGGCCGCCTCGGTGCGGATCATCGAGGCGGAGCCGGCGGCGGTCGGTGGCGAACGGCGGCTGCGCCCGCGCGTCGAGGGCGACGACGAGTTGTGCGACGTCCTGTCCCCCACCGAGTTCACCACCGCGGTGACGGAAGTGCTGCTGCGCTGCTCACCGTCGTTGACCGGCGCCCAGATCATCGCGGTACGGGAGCGGTTCGCCGAGTTCAGCCGCGCCCACGGCTGGGTCGACGGCTGACCGGTCAGGCGTCGCTCGGTCCGGGCGTCCAACCGATCCGCTGCGCCCACCCGTCGGCACGCCGAACGATCTGCCAGACGAACGGATCCTTGGCCTCCACATACGCCTGCCGATCGTGCCGGAACTGTTGGGCGTACCGGCGCTTCACCGTGGCGTACTCGGCGGCCGCAGCGGGATGGGCTCGCAGATAGTCGCGAAACAGCAGTGGCAGCTGCTGCGAGAAACTACCGAGCTGTCGTACGTGCACATGCGTGCGACGGCGACCCGGCGGTTCCCGGAAGTAGCGTTTCGTGCGCTCCGGATTGTCGGCTCGGTAGACGTAACCCAGCTGCTCCAGCGGCAGTCGGAAATCGTCGACCGGCTCCAACGTGAGTACGGAGATCTGGATGTCGATGACGGGCTTCGCGGCCAGGCCCGGTACGGCGGTGGAACCGATGTGGTCGATCCGCTGCGCACCGTCGCCGAGCGCGAGGCGCAGCGCCCGGCCCAACTCGGTGAAGTCCACACCCCAGGCGGGCTGGTAGTCGACGATCTCCACCGCGCTGGACACCGCTTCATCATGCCAGCGATGCACCGCCGCCGGGGCGACCAGGGCCGTCCGTCGCGGCTACGTGACCACCACCGGTGCCACGTCGGACGCCCAGACCAGGCGCGGCTCGTAGCGGGAGAGCAGGTCGACGACGGCCTGCTCGGCTTCCGCGGGCACCAGCACGTCGAGCCGTAGGCGCGCCAGCAGTGGCTGCTCCTGCAAGTAGCCGCGCGGCAGCACCTGGCGCACCGTCCCCTCGGTCGCCGCCGTGGTGTCGGAGACGGTAAGCGAGATCGCGCCGGCACCGAGCAGTTCCTCGCGCAGCGTCCCGCTGTCGGACACCCGGGACGGGTCGAGCAGCGCGCTGACCAGCTTGACCGGATGCCCGGCCGGCATCGGGGCCGCACCGGCACCGTCCGGCCTGGGCCGTCGCTGTGGTCCGCCCGGCGCGGCCAGGCTCGTCACGCCGCCCAGGTGGTAGGCGTCGGTGCCCTGCTGCGCCTGGTCGAGCCGGTCCTGGTCCTTGTCGGCCACCCGCAGGCCGATCACCGCCTGGATTCCGGCGGCGATCAGCCAGGTCAGCACGAACGAGAAGGCCACCACGCTGACCACCCCGACGAGTTGGTCCCACAGCAGACCACCGCCACCGCCGAGGAAGAGACCGTCGCGGCCGAGCGGGTTGATGCCGTTGTCGCCGAACAGGCCGAGCAGCAGCGAGCCGAGCATGCCGCCGACGAAATGCACCGCAAGCACGTCGAGCGCGTCGTCGAGCCGCAGCAGATACTTCAGGCGCAGCGCGAAGTGGCAGACCAGGCCGGCGATCGCACCGATCGCGATGGCGGAGAGCGTGTTGACGTACCCGGCGGTCGGGGTGACCGTCGCAAGTCCCGCGACCGCCCCCGACACCCCGCCGACCACCGTGCTGTGGCCGTCGGAGAGTCGTTCCACAAGCAGCCAGACGAGCATCCCGGCGGCGGCGGCGAGATGGGTGTTGAGTACCGCCTGGGCGGCAACCCCGTTGGCCTGGAGCCCGTCGCCGCCGTTGAAGCCGAACCAGCCGAACCAGAGGATCCCGGCGCCGAGGATGGTCAGCGGGATCGAGTTGGGTGGTGCCGCCGCGTGCGGCCAGTTCCTGCGTCGACCGACGACCAGCAGTACGGCGACGACCGCCGCGCCGGCACTGGCGTGCACGACCATTCCGCCGGCCCAGTCCTGGGTGCCGAGCTTCGCCAACCAGCCACCGGGATGCCAGAGCCAGTGCGCGATCGGCGCGTAGACCACGATGGACCAGATCGCCAGGAACAGCACCCAGCCGCCGAACTTCAACCGGCCCGCGGTGGCCCCGGTGACCAGCGCGGGTGTGATCACCGCGAACATCATCTGGTACGCGACGAAGGCCAGTGCCGGAATGGTGATCCGGGCGTCGACCACGTGCAGGTGCGGGGCGGGGGGCACCTTCAGATCGGTCAGTCCGAACAGTTCGAGGTTGCCGAACAGGCCGCTGCCGGCGTCGTCGCCGAAGGCGATCGTGTAGCCGACGAACACCCAGGTCAGGCTGACCACCCCGAGGGCGATCATGTTCTGCTGGAGCATGGCCAGCACGTTGCGGCTGCGCACCATCCCGCCGTAGAAGACGGCCAGGCCGGGCGTCATGAACAGCACCAGCCCGGTGCAGACCAGCACCCAGGCGGTGTCGCCCGGGTTCACGGCGACATCAGCGGACACGACCTGCCCCTTTCTGCGTACGGTCGCTCAGACCGAACGCCGTACGGACGACACGACGGTCTCTTTGACCCGCTCGTGATTGGGCACCGGCGCGAAATGCCGGTCGGGCAGCAACAGCAGCCAGGTGGCGACGTTGAACGGGCCGGTCAGCACCGGGATGCCCAGCGGGGTCAGCACGGAGGCCATCGCCATCTGGATGAACAGCGTCAACGCGATCCCGAACAGGGTGTAGCCGGTCACCAGCAGGCCCGGCCGGTGCAGCACCGCACCCACGGCGATCGCGGTCAGTACGGCGTTGAAGCCGAACAGTCCCTTGTCGAGGCTCGTGCCGTCGGCACCGAACCAGAGCGCGAGCAGCGTCGCGCCGACCGCGCCGACGATGGCGAAGACCGCCGACCAACGGGAGTTGATCAGCAGCGCGATGATGATCAGCAGGCCGCTGACCCAACTGTTGATCAGGAAGACCTGGGAGATTCCGCGCAGGAAGATCGGCACCAGGTCCCAGTTGAAGTGCCCGCCGGTCAGCGTTCCCTCGCCGGGGAACTTCGGCGTCAGCTGGGTCAGCACAGTGAACCTGTCGAACTGGTACGCGGCCAGCAGCAGCACCCAGGTGGTGAGCACGAACGGGAAGGTGAACGCGGTCAGACCCCACCGTTTGAACACGGCGTTGAGGGCGAGCGTCACCACAGTGGTGCCCGCGGCGCCGAGCACCAGGTAGAGCCACATCAGGGGTCGTTGGTCCAGGAACGTCGGCACGGCGATGCCGGTCAGGAAGGGGCTGAAACCGAACAGCCCCTTCCGCCAGGAGGCCCGGTCGACCTGGAGTGCCAGCGCGGTCGCGGTGCCGACGACCAGCCCGAGCACGCCACCACCGAAGATCCGGGGCTGCCCGCTGTCGAACGCGCCCCAGGCGACCGCGATGAGGATGACCACGCCGGTCAGGGGATTGTTCTGGAACACCACCTGAGCCGGTCCCCGCAGGCATGCATCGATGAACTGGACGAGCGGGTTGCGGTCGGCCAACCCGTCCCAGCGCCGCGCGATCGCCGTCACATCGGTCTCCTGTCCGATCAGCGCCAGCTGAAGGCGGGTGGGAAGGTGCAGCCGACCACCTCTTCGCGGGCGGCGGTGCAGAACGCCCGGACCGCCGCCCGGACCGGCTCGGTCTCCTGGCCGAGGACCTTGAAGACCAGACCCGCGTCGTTGGGCAGTCGGCTGACCGCGCTGGCCAGTGGGGTCTGCTCGTCCCAGACGGGGGTGGCGGTCCGTTCGTAGACGCGCGCGGCCCGGTCGGTGTCGGTCAGCAGCATGACGTTGCCGAAGACGTGGAAGCGGTCCATCATCGCGATCCGGTCGACCGGGAACTGGCCGGGCGAGATGACGAACTTCTCCACGAACAGTCCCCGCCCGTCGGGCCGCTCCGCCCGCAGTTGGGAGGAGAACAGGTCGTAGGCGAAGAGTTCCCCGTCGCGGTAGTACTTGCGACCGGGTTGGAGCACCTCGGCGTAGAGCAGGGTGGCGCTGGTCGGCAGCCGTACCCGGGTGTGCGAGACGAACCGGCTGCGTCGGAACGGGATCACCGGCTCCGGCAGGAACTCCAGGTAGGCGTCGTCGGCGAGGGTGATGTTCTGCTGCTGGGTGCCGTAGTTGGCGTCCATCTCCTGGATCTTGGTGGCGGCCTGGGTGACCAGGTGCGCCTGCGCCTCCGGGCCCAGGTCGACGTCCATGGACAGCCGGTCGCCCTGGAGTACCCCGCCGGAGGTGGTCAGGATCATCACGCACGGCAGGCCGGGCATCTCCTCGTCCCAGTACAGCGCCCGCTGCACCAGCAACGGCGACTGCCGGTAGAGGTCGCGCAGGATGGTCCGGTCGCCGCGCCGTTCGAAGCCCAGCCGCAGCATCCCGACCTTGCCGTTCGCGGCAGCGGGTAGTTGAGCCGGCTGATCCTGGTACGGCGCGAGTTCCCGGACCAGATCCAGGGATACGGTCATGCCAGCACTTCGGCGTCGAACAGCACGTTGCGACGCACCAGGTCGACCAGCTCGTCGATGCCCTCACCGGTCTTGCAGTTGGTGAAGACGAACGGCTTGCCGTTGCGCATCAGCTCCGCGTCGTGGGCCATCACGTCCAGGTCGGCGTCGACGTACGGCGCCAGGTCGGTCTTGTTGATCACGAGGATGTCGGACTTGGAGATCCCCGGACCGTTCTTGCGCGGGATCTTGTCGCCGGCCGCGACGTCGATCACGTAGATGAAGTAGTCGACAAGCGCGGGGCTGAAGGTCAGGGTGAGGTTGTCGCCGCCGCTCTCGATCAGCACGACGTCGCTGTCGGGGAACTTCGCCTCCATGTCCTCCACCGCCGCCAGGTTCATGCTCGGGTCCTCGCGGACGGCGGTGTGCGGGCAGGCGCCGGTTTCCACGCCGACGATGCGCTCCTCGACCAGCACCCCGGTCAACGCGCGCCGGACGTGCTTGGCGTCCTCGGTGGTGACCACGTCGTTGGTGATGACCAGGATGCGCAGTCCCTGTTCCACCAGGCGGGGCACGACGGTCTCGATGATGGCGGTCTTGCCGCTGCCCACCGGGCCACCCACGCCGATACGGCTTGCTGACTTCATCTCTGCTCGACCCTTCTCGAACGGTTTCAGCTCATGAACATGCGGACGTGCGCGTGCTGGTGTGCGGCGGCGAGGATGTCCAGGTGCGGGGCGAAGCCCTGCATGTCGTCGAGGGTGGCGCCGCGAATGTCCTGGTAGTCGTCGTCGACCCGCTCGTTGACCGCGAACAGGATCGACTGTGCGTCGAGGTGGTCCACCCGCAGCAGCCGGATCGCCGCGCTCAACACCATCGACGCCGCACCGTACTGGTGGGCTGCGAAGGCGCCCTGCTCGTCGACGCCGAGTTCGGCGAAGAGCACGCCGAGTGCCACGGGATAGGTCACCGGAACGAGGTTGTCGCTCTCGCCGGCCCGCTTCTTGAGCAGGGACTCACCGATGACCCGGTTGGCCGCCTCGGCGAGCTTGCGACCCATGCGTACCGACATGGTGCGCATCTCTTCGTTGATCTTGCGGAGGTGGACGGCCTCGTCCGCCCGCCGGATCTGGTCGAGGTCGCCGAGGGCCGCGCCGCGGTGCCCGACGAGTACGCCGACCCCGTCGCCCGTCGCGGCGAGCCGGGTGATCGTCCGGACGTACTCCTGCAGGCTGCTCCGGTCGTGCACGGTCCCGTGCTGCACGGCCATCTCCAGACCGTTGGAGAAGGAGAAGGCGCCGACGGGGAACACCGAGTCGCCGAACTGGAGCAGCCGCAGCGCCTCGGCCATGCTGGGCACAAGAGGCTCCTTCAGTTGAGCTCGGCGGGCAGGTGCGTGTGCGGGGTGGAGTCCGCTCCGCCGAACAACCGCCGCGACTCGTGCGGGGCGAGGTAGGCGATGACCTCCGTACCGGCGATGAACTCGTGCGTGATGCCGGTGAACGAGTGGGTCCGCATCACCGAGTCCATGACCTTGCGGTCCACGGTCAGCGGCACGTACATCTCGGTGCCCTTCACCACGGCCGGCCAGTGCTGGTTGCCGATGGCGTGACCGAGTTCCACTGCCGAGCGGATCACCATGTCCAGGGATTCGCCGTGCAACTTGTCCAGGTGCACGACCATCACCTCGCCGAGCGCGATGCGGGCCACCACCGCCGTCGCGGTGAGTTCGTCCCAGGCGAGGATGTCGCCGTCGCGCAGGCGTACGCCCCGGGACAGGGAGAGCGCGAGTTCGGTGCCGAGGCTCGTCGCCTTGCGCAGCCGACTCTTCTGGGCCTCCCACTGGTCGAGAACCAGGTCGTCGACCTTGGCCTGGCTCAGCCGCTCGGTCCAGTCCGGCTCGGCCACGTTGCCGAGCACCGCTTCCACGATCATGTGTCGTCCTTTCACGCGATCCGCACGCGGGCGGTACCGCGTACGCGTCAGCTGAAGAAGTAGAGCTGGCTCATCGGGAGGTTCTTGGCCGCCGGCACGGTCGCGTGGACGCCGTCCATCGTCACCGCGAAGGTCTCCGGGTCGACCTCGAGCTTCGGGGTCCGGTCGTTGCGCACCATGTCCCGCTTGGTCAGGTTGCGGCACTGGTAGACCGGCATGACCTGCCGTTGCAGGCCCAGCTGTTCGGCGATGCCGTTCTCGTGGGCGGCCTTGGAGACGAAGGTGACGCAGTTCTTGGCGACCTGGGTCCCGGTCGCGCCGAACGAGGGTCGGTAGTAGACCGGCTGCGGCGTGGGCAGCGAGGCGTTCGGGTCGCCCATGATCGACCAGGCGATCATCCCGCCCTTGAGCACCATCTTGGGCTTCACCCCGAAGAAGGCGGGCTCCCAGAGCACGAGGTCGGCCAGCTTGCCCGGGGTCACCGATCCGATGACGTGGGAGACGCCCTGGGTGATGGCCGGGTTGATGGTCATCTTGGCGACGTAGCGCAGCACTCGGAAGTTGTCGTTGCTCGACGAGTCCTCGGCGAGCTTGCCGCGGACGTTCTTCATCTGGCCGGCGAGCTGGATGGTGCGCAGCCAGGTCTCCCCCACCCGGCCCATGGCCTGCGAGTCGCTCTGCATCATCGAGATGACGCCCTCGTCGAGCAACACGTCCTCGGCCGCGATGGTCTCGGTGCGGATGCGGCTCTCCACGAAGGCCACGTCGGAGGGGACCTTCGGGTTGAAGTTGTGACAGACCATGATCATGTCGTACAGCTCGGACTGGCTGTTGATGCCGTACGGCACGGTGGGCGTGGTCGAGCCGGGCAGCACGTTCATCTGACCGGCTACCTTGATGATGTCCGGTGCGTGGCCGCCGCCGGCGCCCTCGGTGTGGAAGGTGTGGATGGTCCGGCCCTCGAAGGCGGCGATCGAGTCCTCGATGTAACCGCTCTCGTTGAGGGTGTCGGTGTGGATGCTGACCTGTACGTCGTACTCGTCGGCGACGGCCAGGCACGAGCGGATCACCGCCGGAGGCGCGCCCCAGTCCTCGTGGATCTTGAAGCTCGGCACCCCGGCCATGATCTGCTCCACCAGCGGCGCGCGACCGCTGCTGTTGCCCTTGCCCAGCAGGCCGATGTTGATCGGCAGGTTCTCGAAGGCCCGCATCATGTTGTGGATGTTCCACGGGCCCGGCGTGATGGTGACGCCGTTGGTGCTGTCGGTGGGGCCGGTGCCGCCACCCCAGAGGGTGGTCACCCCGTTGCTGAGCGCCGTCTGCACCTGGAACGGCGTGACCAGGTGGACGTGGGCGTCGATGCCACCGGCGGTCAGGATCAGGTGTTCGCCGGAGATGGCGTCGGTTCCCGGCCCGGTCACCAGGCCGGGGGTCACCCCGTCCATGATGTTCGGGTTGCCGGCCTTGCCGATCCCGGCGATCCTGCCGTCCTTGATGCCGACATCGGCTTTGATCACGCCGAGCAGCGCGTCCACGATGGTGACGTTGGTGATCACCAGGTCGACCACCCCCTCGGCGTTGGTGGCCTGGCTGCTGCTGCCCATGCCGTCGCGCAGGGTCTTGCCGCCGCCGTACATGACCTCGTCGCCGAGGACCCGCAGGTCCTTCTCGATCTCGATGTAGAGGTCGGTGTCGGCCAACCGGATCTGGTCGCCCGTGGTGGGGCCGTACATCCCGGCATATTCTTGCCGCGAAATCTGACTCATTCTCTTCCGCTCCAGGTTCCGTACGCGCTCGTCGGCGCCTACTGCGTCTTGTTGTCGCCCTGGTCCTGCGCGCTGAACTTGAAGCCGCGTGTCCTGGCGTTGTGCAGCGACTCGGCACGATCCGGTCGGTAGTCCGGCGGCGTCGGGTCGTCGCCGGTCCAGCCCTGGACCAGGCCGTTGAACCCGTACACGCGTTGCAGACCACCGAACGGGATCAGTTGCACGGTCTTGCGGTCACCCGGCTCGAACCGGATCGACGTGGTCGCCGGGATGTTGAGTCGTTTGCCGAAGGCGGCCGGTCGATCGAATTCGAGGTACCGGTTCGCCTCGAAGAAGTGGAAGTGGGAGCCGACCTGGATGGGCCGGTCACCGGTGTTGTGCACGACGACTTCGATCACCGGACGGCCGGCGTTGAGCTCCAACGGCTGGTCGCTGAGCTTGTATCCACCGATCGGGCGCAGGTGCTTGGAGTTCGGTCCCGGATGTTGTTTCGCCATTTCTGCCTCGCTCTGTCACGAAAGGGAGCGCCTCATTGAATGGGCGAGTGGATGGTGATCAGCCGGGATCCGTCGGTGAACACCGCCTCGACCTGGAGCATCGGGATCATGTCCCCCACGCCGGGCATCACGTCGTCGGCCTTGAGCACGGTGCGTGCGTCGTTCATGACCTCTTCGACGGTCTTGCCCTCGCGGGCGCCCTCCAGGGCCGCGGCGCAGATCACCGCCACCGACTCGGGATGGTTGAGCTTCAGACCCTTTGCCCGTCGGGCATTGGCCACCATCGCCAACGAGAGGATGGTGAGCTTGTCGAATTCTCTCGGAGTGAGATGCATTTCCTGATCCTTCTCAGCAGTCGCCGGATGGCGTCGCCGGCCGGTTGGGGCGGACCCGTCGGTACGGGTTCGCGCCGAGCCACCCTGCTGCCGCGTCTGGCGTTCCCGCTCATCGACCTACCGAATGCCACGTCCGACTGTAGGACTGGTTATACCGGTTTGCGGTGTTTTGATCCGAGAGACAGGATTTAAGGCTTTCGGTGACCGTGGGCCCTGCCGCCGGCGGCCCACATGTCCTGGATCTGTTCCAGCGTCTTGCCTCTGGTCTCGGGCAGGTACCGCCAGACGAACACGAACCCGAGCGCGCACAGCCCGGCGAAGAGCGCGAACACACCGGCCCGGCCGAGCGCGTCGAGCAGGCTCAGGAAGAACTGCGTGATCACGTACTCGGCGCCCCAATGGGTCGCCGAGGCGATGGCGACGCACCGTCCCCGGATCGGGCCGGGATAGATCTCGTTGATGATGGTCCAGGTCGCCGGGCCGATCGTCATGGCGTAGAAGGCGATGAACAGGATCACCCCGGACAGCAGGAAGACACCCGCGTCGGGCAGCCCCGGCGTCTCGGTTCCCGACCGCCCGGAGCCGAGCTTCAGGAAGCTCACACTCACCATGACCAGCGCGGCGGCCATGCCCAACAGCCCCACCAGCAGCAGGGGACGTCGGCCGACCCGGTCCAGCAGACCCACGGCCACCACGGCGAAGACGGTGTTGACGGCGCCGATCGCCCACGTCGTGGCGGACAGTTGCGCCTCGGCCGTCCGGAAACCGGCCGCCGCGAAGATCGAGTCCGCGTAGTAGATGATGCCGTTGATGCCTGTCGTCTGCTGGAACAGCGCCAGCCCGATGCCGAGAGCCAACGGCCGCCGCCACTGCGCGGACAGCAGTTCCCGCCAGCTCGCCCGCCTGCCCCGCAGGCTCTGCTCCATGTCCTGGAGGCGGGACTGCACCTTTGCCCGCGGCACCGTACGCGCCAACGAACGCTGCGCCCGATCCCGGTCGCCCCGGCGCAGGTACCAGCCACCAGCCCGCCCCGGATCCGCTCGGGGGCGGCCTCGGCCGCGAACATCGGCCCGGCGACCGACGCCACCCCGATACCCACGCCGAGCACCAGCCGCGCACCGGACAGTACGGCGATGCTCGGCGCGGCAGCCTGGACGACCGTGCCGACGATGTACGTGGCGGCGGCGACCCACAGGGCGCCCCGCCGACCTATCCGGTCCGCGAGATGACCACCGACAAGCGCACCGACCAACGCGCCGATCGTCACCCAGCTCGCCGCCGCCTCGACGGCGAAGGTGTCCGCGTGGAAGGCCTGACGGATGTCACTCAGGGTTCCGCTGATGACGCCCTGGTTGTAGCCGAAGAAGGCACCGGACAGCACGACGATCGCGATGATCGCCACGAGATTGCGTCTGGGGGGCTTGGTTCGACCGGCCGCGCTGTCGCCCGCTGTCACGGTCACCTCTTCCGCCCGGAATCACCACCTCATCCCTTTTGTAGCAAGAATGAGAGTTTTACGGATCTGGACGGAAAAGTCCCTGTCAGTGGCCGGGCGCGGGCCGCCGGGTCAGCACCTGCGGGCCGGCGTCGGTGATGGCGACGGTGTGTTCGGAGTGGGCGGTGCGGGAGCCGTCGGCGGAGCGGATCGTCCAGCCGTCGCTGTCGTACCTGATCTTGTCGGTGGATCGGCAGAACCAGGGCTCGATGGCCAGGGTCAGGCCGGGGTCGAGCTTCAGCCCGCGGCGGGGACGGCCGTTGTTGGCCACGTGCGGGGCCTCGTGCATGGTGCGGCCGATGCCATGTCCACCGAACTCGGCGTTGACCCCGTAGCCGTACGCCTCGGCGACCTCGCCGATCGCGGCGGAGATGTCACCGAGGCGACCGCCGGGCTGGGCGGCGGCGATGGCGGCCTCCAGTGCGACCTCGGTGGCCTCGATCAGCCTCAGGTCGGCCGGGTCGGGTGTGCCGACGACGAAGGAGAGCGCCGAGTCGGCGACCCAACCGTCGATGCCGACCGCCATGTCGATGCTGAGCAGGTCGCCGTCGCGCAACACGTAGTCGTGGGGCAGGCCGTGCAGCACCGCGTCGTTTACCGACAGGCACAGCACGTTGCGAAACGGCCCCCGACCGAACGAGGGAGCGTAGTCCCAGTAGCAGGATTCGGCGCCGCGTTCGGCGATGCGGCGACGGGCATGGTGTTCGAGGTCCATCAGGTTGACGCCGACTGCGGCGACAGTGCGCAACTCGGCGAGCAGTTCGCCGACGAACTGGCCGGTCACCGCCATCCGGCCGATCTCCTCGGCGGACTTCAACTCGATCACGACACCCCCCCCTCGATGAAGCGGTATTTTTATACCACGACGGGTCGGGGCGTCGGCGGACTATCCTGCTGGCATGGTTCGCCAACCACTCACCGCCGAACAGATCGCGGCGGGCCAGCGCCTCGGAACGGCGCTGCGGGCCGCGCGCGCCGGCCGCAGCCTCGTCGAGGTGGCCCTGGCAGCCGGTATCTCCCCCGAGACCCTGCGCAAGATCGAGGCCGGTCGCCTGCCCGCACCGGCGTTCGGCACGGTGGTCTGCCTCAGCCAGGCCCTCGACGTGCCGCTCAACGAGCTGGCGGACGTCTGGCTGGCCGACATGCCGACCCGTCGGGCGTCCTGAACCCCGTTGAACCGGTGAGCCGGCGGCACGTCATGCCAGACCTTGCGTCACCTACCGAGAGTCAGGTTGTGCTCCTCAAGCGCACTCTCGATGATCCCGAGTGCCTTCGGTCCCATGCCGTGCAGCTCGGCCAACTCGGCGCGCGACACCCCGACGAGATCGCGCAGCGTCGTATAGCCGGCGTTGTGCAGCGCCCGCGTCGCCGGCGCACTGATCTTCGGCAGGGCGTCGAGATCGGAATTCATGTCCTTGATCCTAAGCTGGCGGACAAAACCCGCGAATCACTCGTCACCCGGTCCTGGCAACCGGCGGCGAACCTCGGCGAGGAGATCGACCTGTGCCCGCCAGTCCGGGCCGGACAATCCGATGACCACATGGTTCGCGCCGTGGGCGGCGTACTCCGCGAGGCGTGCGGCGGCCTCGTCCGGCCCACCGGTGACGGGAAGCTCCTCGGCGTCGCGGGCGGTGTGCCGGTACGCGCCGGCCAGCCCTGCCGCCAACTCTGTACGGGAGGGCGTGCCCGGGGCGTCGCCCAACGCACCGGTGGCACCGATGGTCACCGTCGGCACCGGTCGGCCGGCAGCGGCGGCCACCGCATTGAGTCGCTCCCGGCCCTGCGCCAGTGCCGTGGGAGTGATCAGTGACGGGAACCAGCCGTCGCCCAGCCGGGCTGCCCGGTCGATCGCCAGCGTCGAGGCGTTGCCCACCCACAGCGGCGGAACCTCGACACCGGGCGAGAGGGTGACCGCGCTCCCGTCCGGCATGGTCACCGACTCGCCCGCCAACAGTCCGGGTAGCAGCCGCAGCGCGGTGTCGGTACGCGGGCCGCGCTCGCGGAAGGCGACACCCGCCGCCGCCCACTGGGCGGCACCACCACCGGAGCCGACACCGAGCAGGAGCCGGTTGCCGGAGACCAGTTGCAGGCTCGCCACCTGCTTCGCGGCCCACACCAACGGGCGGATCGCGGGAATGAAGACGCTCGCGCCGATCCGGATGCGGGCGGTGGCGGTCGCGGCGACGGCCAGGGCGATCGTGCAGTCCACGGTGGGCATCCCGACGGCGAGATGATCGCCGTGCCACACGCTGTCCAGACCAGCGTCCTCCGCGTGGCGGGCGGCGGCGGCAAGGTCGAGGGAGTCTCGCCGTTGGATGGTCAGCGAGGGCAGGATCACGCCGACCTTCATCGGACCAGGACCACCTTGCCCCGGCCGTGGCCGGTCTCCACCTCCCGATGGGCGTCGGCGGCCTTCGCCATCGGATAGGTCCGACGGACAGGGAAGCGCAGGTCACCTGTGACATAGAGGGCGGCGAGAGCAGCGAGGCGGGCAGCGGAACGCAGGTTCGGGGTGGTCCGGATGCCGAGGTCGGCAGCGCGGGCGTGCTCGGTCAGGGTGAGGATCCGGGAGCGGTCGGCGCAGAGGGCCAGGGACGCGGTGAGCGCCTCGCCGCCGGCACCGTCGAGCACCAGATCGGCGCCGTCCGGCAACAGGCCGCGGAGACGGTCGACCAGGTCAGGGCCGTAGACCACAGGCACCGCGCCGAGGGTACGCAGATAGTCCTGGTTGGCAGCACCGGCCGTGCCCACCACACGGGCTCCGGCCCGCAGCGCGAGTTGCACCGCCACCGCGCCGACGGCACCGGCCGCGCCGTGCACGAGCAGGGTTTCGCCGTACGCGGGCCGGATCTGTTCGAGGGCGATGTGCGCGGTCTGGGCCGCGCCGCTGAACCCTCCGGCGACCTCCCAGGGCATGGCGGCCGGCTTGGCGGTCACCTGGTCGGCGGGTACCACGATGAACTCGGCCGCGGCGTTCATGAAGCCGAAGCCCAGCACCTCGGCACCGACGGCCACCCCGTCGACCCCGTCACCAACCTGGTCGACCACTCCGGTGAACTCGTTACCCGGCACCGCGGGCAGTGGGGCCCGCGCCCAGTCGGGCGTAAACCCGGCGCGTACCGCGCAGTCGATGGGCTGCACGCCGGCCGCCCGCACACTCACCCGGACCTGGCCGGGGCCCGCCTGCGGCGTCTCGACCTCAGCCCACTCCAGCACCTCTGGCCCGCCGACCTGTCTGAACACCACTGCCTTCATGTGTGGCCTCCCCGTGATCCGTCGCCGCAGGAGCCAGTCTCAAACCTCAACCACAGGTGAGGTCAAGAGACGATCGCCGACCGGGGGCGCGGCAGCGATTCCTCAGGCTGCCGGCTTGGCCAGGCAGGTGGTGCCGTCCGGGCTGGCGAGCGACACCTGTCGGTACCCCTCGCTGTGGTAGAGGTCGATGTTGCGCTGGCTCCTTGCCCCGGTGAACAGCACCATGCGACGGCAGTCGGGATCGGCGGCGGCTTCGGCGGTCCGCAGCAGCCACCGGCCCAGCCCCTGGCCGCGCAGGTCAGGAGCGACAGCGAGCCGGCCCACGTGCCAGTCGGTGTCGACGCGGCGGGACCGCACCATGCCCAGTAGTCGGCCGTCCCGCCACAGGCCGGTGGCGTGCCAGCTGGTCAGCCACTCTCGCACCTGCTCCGGCGACTCGTGCAGGGCCGGTATGTCCATTGTGTCGTTGGCGAGGGCCTCGTCCACCCAGCAGCACCGCTGGAGCACCGTCACCTGGCCCGCGTCGTCGGCCGTCAGTCGTCTGGCGTAGGAACCAGGCAGCGGACCGGGGCTGGATCCGACGTGCGCGCGTTCCCGCATCGGCCGCAGCGCGTGCGCGACCCGGACCAGTTCCTCCAGCAGGCCGACACCCGCCGCGTGGTGGGCGGCGTCCGGCCGCAATCGCCCGTCCTGCATTGCCGCGCCGATACGGATCGCGACGGTGGCACCGAGCGGGACCAGGCGCAACGTGGTGACCACCTGCTTGGCGTGCTGGACCGCCCGGGTGCCGGCCGAGGTGTGGCCGTAGCTGACGAACCCGAACGGCTTCCACGCCCATTCGCGACTGAGGTAGTCCAGCGCGTTCTTCAGGGTCGCCGGCATCCCGTAGTTGTACTCCGGGGTGATCGCGATGAAGCCGTCCGCAGCGTCGACGGTCTCGCTCCAGCGCAGCGTGTGCTCGTGCCGGTAGCTGCCCGACGCCGGATGCTCCTCCTCGTCCAGGAACGGCAGGTTCAGGTCGCCGATGGCGACCGGTACGAGCTCGACGCCGAGCTCCGCAGCCCGTGGGGTGAGCGTTTCGACAAGCCACTGCCCGACGACCGGGCCGAGGGCGCCGGGGCGGGTGCTGCACACCAGGGCAAGAACACGAATCGATCTCGTTGACATGGAAACGAATCGTAGGTGCTAGATTGATTACATGTCAACGAAGCCGGCAGCGAAGCCCGTACGCTGGTTGAATCCGGACGAGGAGCGGGCGTGGCGGGCGTACCGGCGGGTGATGGTCGCCGTCTCGACCGGCACCACCGGTGATCTCGCGGCGATCGGGCTCTCCGAACCCGACTACGAGGTGCTGAGCACCCTCTCGGAACGACCCGACCAGACAAGCGGCCTGGGCGAGCAGGCCGACAAGATGGGCTGGTCACGCAGCCGACTGTCCCGGCACGCCACCCGGATGGAGGCTCGCGGTCTGCTGCGACGCACCCCCGACCCGAACGACGGTCGCGGCTGCCTGCTCACCCTCACCGCCCAGGGTCTGGCCGCACTCGAAGAGGCCGCACCGACCCACGTCGAGTCGGTACGACGTCACTTCATCGACCGACTCGACACGGAAGACTTCAGCGCCATCGAACGGATCGCCCGAAAGCTGGAAGAACCCACAGCCGACAGCTGATCCGACGCGGCGATAATGACATTCCCGTCGCAGGCAATGACGAACGCCCGAACCAGCCCTCTCTTCGGATCAGAATGCCACTGATTGGCTCGTTGTCGATGAGCCGTACTGCTATTCGACAGACCGCGGAGATCGAATTCACGCGGTCCGCAAGCGGGTCGAGGCGCCTAGCCGGCAGCGAGTGTCAGCAGCTCAAGAGCATGATGCTGCCGGCTAGGACTCTCGGTGCGTCAGCGACAAGAGGCAATTCCTTGTCGCTGACGCCGGTTCACTGACCGTCACACCGCGTTGGCCACTCCACGAACGTCACCCTTCACCGTGATCACCTCCTAGAATTAGGGACCGCGTGATGGTGAATCAGCGTACGCGCATGCCTTCACGATCGACACACGCAGCGCACGTTCTTTTCTCAGTCCGTCAAGGGCACATCAGTTCCCCTTGCCAACAACCGAGCACAGAACAGCAGGTAATGCGCTGAATGGTCGCGCTCGTCAATATCGACGCGTTACAGTCCGAACTGGACACTGCCGCGAGCCTGCTCTCGGATCAGCGGTTGTCCAGGATCAGATCGGCCGCCCGCTCCCCGATCATGAGGGTCGGTGCGGCGGTGTTGCCGGCGGGCGTGACGGGCATGACCGAGGCGTCGGCGATCCGCAGCCCTGCCACGCCGTGCACGACAAGCTGAGGATCGACGACGGCCAGCGGGTCGGTGCCGATGCGTGCCGTACCCACCTGGTGCTGGCCGCTGTCCACCGACGCCCTCACGTAGTCGCGGAGCTCGCCGCGGCTCATGCGGTCGGGCCCGGGATAGACCTCGGATTTGATCCACGTGTCGAGCGCCGGCTGCCGGGCGACATCCCGCAGTGATTCGAGATGGTCGACGAGTGCGTCCAGGTCGCGGCGGTCGGACAGGATGCCGGGGTCGATCAGCGGCGCGTCGGCGGGGTCCGCGGAGCGCAGCCGCACCTCGCCCTGACTGTGCGGGTGCAGCAGCAGGGCCAGGGCGGTGAATCCCCGGTCCGGCAGGTTCTCCGTGATGGTGGAGTAGACGAAGGAGATGAAGACCGCCTGGCGGTCGGGCTGGATCGTCCCGGTGTCCGCCGAATCGGTGATCAGCTGCGCCTCGATGCCGGTCATCCGGGGCGCCGGAACGTCGAGACGGCTCTCCCACACCATGGGGCTACCCACGTGGTCGCGGAGGTTCCGCCCGACGCCGGGCAACTCCCGCACCACCTCGATGCCGTGCTGGCGTAGGTGCTCGGGGGCGCCGATGCCGGAGAGCATGAGAAGGTGCGGGGTGCCGAAGACACCGGCGGAGAGCACGACCTCCTTCTCGGCCCGGATGACGCGCCGCTGGCCGTCGCGGACGTACTCGACGCCGACCGCCCGGCCGTTCTCGATGACGATCCTCGTCACCAACGCGTCGGTGATGACCCGCAGCGACGCGGAATCGGCGACCGGTTGCGCGTACGCCCGCCATGCGGTCACCCGCTCCCCCCGGTGAAGGGTGGCCTGCGCGTAGCTCGCGCCCCGGCTGTCCTCGACGTTGTAGTCGTCGTTGTAGGGGTGTCCGGCCTGAACAGCCGCGTCGACGAAGGCGGTCACGAGCGGGTCCGGGTCGGTGTTGTGGTGCACCCGCAGCGGCCCGTCGGTGCCTCGGCCGGCCCGGCCCGGTCCGTCGTAGTTCTCGATCCGACGGAAGTACGGTTCGACCTCCCGCCACGACCAACCGGTGGCACCGGCGGCGGCCCACGCGTCGTAGTCGCTTCGCGCGCCGCGGACGTACAGCATGCCGTTGAGGATCGTGCTGCCGCCGAGACTCCGGCCGCGAGGCTGGTAGAGAACGCGGTTGTTGGCGTGCGCCTGCGGCACTGTGGACAGCTTCCAGTCCACCTCACTGGCGAACAGGGCTCCCGCCCCGAACGGGCTGCCGATCTCGGGCCGTCCGTCCGTCGGGCCGGCCTCCAGGACGGCGACGCGATGTCCCGCGTCGATGAGCCGCCGGACGACCACCGAGCCGGCCGTGCCGGCACCGACGACGACCACGTCACTGCTGTCGATGTTTGTCACTGTTCCCCCGTCTGGTCAGTTGTTGATCGGTTCGGCACTCGATCCGGGCGTCACGGTCGTCCCGTGTCCGCCCGTCGTGCCGGGGTAGGTGGTCGCCGGGACGGTGAGCTCCCGGCGGAGAACTGGGGCGACCTCGGTGGCCAGCCGCTCCACCGACGCGAGCAGTTGCCCCTGCGGCATCCCGCCGAAGCCGATGTGCAGCAGCAACCGGCTGATCCCGTACGCCTCGTGGTAGGCCGCGACCTTGTCGATGACCTCCTGGGCGCTACCGACGACGAGGGCTCCCTGCGGGCCGGTGAAGGCGTCGAACTTCTCGGGCGTGAGCACGAATCCCTGACCCCGCTTGTGGTTGTTGTCGCGGAATCCGGCGGTGAAGTACGGGTACATCGTCCGCCGCGCCTCCTGGCTGGTGCTGCCGACGTAGCCCTGCACGCCGACCCCGACCCGCAGGGTGGCCGGGTCGTGACCGGCCTGTTCGGCTGCGCGTCGGTACAGCTCGGTGATGCCGGCGTGACTGCCGACGGTGCCGAGCAGGACGCCGAGCATCATGGGCAGCCCACGGGCACCGGTCTGCACGGCGGAGGCCGGGGTGCCGCCGACACCGACCCAGACCGGCAGTTCGTCCTGCAGGGACCGGGGTGCGATGTCGGCCTCCCGTAGCGGCGCGCGGAAGCGCCCGCCCGACCAGCTGAGCGGGTTGGTCTCACGGATCCGCAGCAGCAGGTCGAGCTTCTCCCGGAACAGCTCCGCGTAATCGGCGAGGTCGTAGCCGAACAGCGGGAAGGACTCGGTGTACGACCCGCGGCCGGCGATGATCTCGGCACGGCCACCGGAGAGCAGGTCCAGGGTGGCGAACTGTTCCCAGACGCGGACCGGGTCCTCGGAGCCGAGCACGGTGACGGCGCTGGTCAAACGGAGTCGACTGGTGTGTTCGGCCATCGCCGCCAGCACCATCGGCGGCGCCGTCGCCACGAAGTCCGAGCGGTGGTGCTCCCCCACGCCCAGAACGTCCAGGCCGCCCTGGTCGGCGACCCGGGCGAGCTCGACGAGACTCCGCAGGTGCTGGCGCGGCTCAGGCAGCCGGCCGGTGGCCGGGTCGGCGGTGAGCTCCCCGAACGTGATCAGCCCGATCTCAAACGACATCGTCGACCTTCTCTCCGGCCTGCCGGGCGACTACGGCGTGGTTGGTCATCGCTCTTCCTCCTCAGGTCATCCTGCTTCTCCAAACAAGTTATGCCGGACAGATATTCGGTGTTACAACATATGTCGCCCTCGACACACCGCTGCCGCCGGTGGGCTGCACCGGGCATGAGCGGATCGAGCGCGCGAGAACCTCCACCGCCGGGCCTCGGCCCTCTGGCGACCACGAGGAACACCACCCCGCCGAGCTGCGTCGATGCGCGCCCGACCGGGTGAAGGTTCAGTGACGGAGCGAATTGTGATCTTCGCCTCAGTAATGAACCTTAACAAATGTCGAACAGTCGATTAACCATTCACCACTTGGGTGAGGACGCTGCCCGCAGGCGGGTCGCGACCAATCGTTGGAGCTCCACAAAGGAGCATTGAAAGGAGCCTCGTGGCCAACAGCACGAGCAGGAACAGGTGCCGAAGACTGGCGTTACCAGCGCTGCTCTTCGCCCTGGTCATCGGCGTCACAGGTGTCCCCGGATCGGCGGCACCCGCAGAGCCGAGGGATGACGGCAACGGCTACTTCACCGCCGACCGGACGGCCACTCTGGCCGGCGGGGCCGACCGTCGGCCCGGTGAGAGCCGGGAGACCGGCCCGCAGGCGGCCGTGGACGAGGCCGGCACCGGCCTGTACATCGTCGAACTGGCCGAGGAGCCCTTGACCAGGTACGCCGGTGGTGTGTCAGGTCTGGCCCGCACCCGCCCTGAAGCAGGCGACCCAATCGACACGACCTCGGCGCCGTCGCGGGCGTACCGCAAGCACCTCGACTCGCAGCGGACCGCCGTCGCCACCGCCGCCGGGATCCAGGTCAGCGCGGTCTACACCACCGCCTTCAACGGGTTCTCGGCACGACTGACCGCCCAGCAGGTGAGCACGTTGCGCGCGGACAAGCGGGTCCGGGCCGTCACCGCCTCGCAGGCGCTCGGCACCCGTACGCCGTCGACGCCGGCCGCCCTCGCCACCCCGCCGTCCGGCACCCCGGCCGACGCGGACCAGCCGGAGGCGACCGGCGCCGCCGGCCCGCCGACCAAGCCCGGCAAACCCGGCCCGCCGACCAAGCCCGGCAAGCCTGGCCCGCCGACCAAGCCCGGCAAGCCTGGCCCGCCGGTCAAGCCCGGCCCTGGCACGGGCGCGGGCATGGTGATCGGCGTCCTGGACACCGGCATCTGGCCGGAGAGCCCGTCGTTCGCCAAGCGGATGGCCGCCCCCTCGACCTGGCGGGGCACCTGCCAGACCGGCGTGGCCTTCGTGGCCGAGCACTGCAACGGCAAGATCGTCGGTGCCCGGTACTTCGCCGACGCGTGGGTCGCCATCCGAGGTTCGGTACCCGAGGGCGAGATGCTGTCCCCGCGCGACATGAGCGGGCACGGAACGCACGTCGCCTCCACCGCGGCCGGTCTCCCCCTGTCGAGCGTGACGATCGACGGCCAGCGCTTCGGTCCCGTCTCCGGCGCGGCACCGGACGCCCAGATCGCCGTCTACAAGGTGCTCTGGGCCGGTGCGGGCTACGACGCCGACATCATCGCCGGAATCGACGCGGCGATCGCCGACGGCGTGCAGGTGCTCAACCTCTCGATCGGCACCGAGTTCGGTGACTGGGAGGCCAACACCCCCATCGGCGTCGCCCTGCTCAACGCCTCGCTGGCCGGAGTCTTCGTCGCGGCATCGGCGGGCAACACCGGCATCGTGAGCGGAGCGATCAGCAACGCGTCGCCCTGGGTGACCACGGTCGGCGCTGCGGTGACGAAACTCGACGAGGCCACCATCAAGCTGCACGACGGCACGAAGCTGGTCGGCAGCTCGCTGGACGCCATGCCCGGTGGCGGCCCGCGGCCCATGGTCTTCGGCGAGCAGGCCGGCTCGCTGAACCTGGGAGCCTCGTACTGCGATCCCGGCAGCCTCGACCCCGCCAAGATCAAGGGCAAAGTGGTCGCTTGCGCCATGTACGACATCTTCGGCGCCGCCGCCGAGATCAAGGCCAAGGGCGGAGTCGCGATGGTGCTCTTCGATCCGGCGGGCAACTACCGGATCAACTCCATCTTCAACTTCCCGGTGATCTCCCTGCCGACCGCACAACAGGCCGGCAAGCTGTTCAACTATCTGATGCGCCACCCCACCACGGCGACGGCGTCACTGCACACCGGCGGTGACGGGTCCAGCGTCCCCGGCCTACCCAGCGTCGCGGACTTCTCCTCCACCGGCCCGAACCGGGTGGCCACCGGCGTACTCAAGCCGGACCTGGTCGCGCCCGGTTCGAACATCATCGCCGCGGTCGCACCGCCGGGGAACTTCGGACGGGAGTACGACGCGTACTCCGGCACCTCGATGGCCTCACCGTACGTGGCCGGAGCCGCAGCGATCCTGCGCGCCACGCACCCGCACTGGTCGCCCGGCGCGGTCGCCTCCGCGCTACGCACCACCGCCACCGACACCGTCGGCACCAGCAGCCCCCTCGACCAGGGCAGCGGCCTGGTCGACCTGGCCCGGGCCACCGACCCGGGACTGGTCATCGAGCCGACGGCGGCGGAACTGATCGAGTTCAGCGAAACGGTCGAACCCGACGGCAGCGAACTCAACCTGCCCGCCATCTCGCTGCGCGAGTACGACGGGACCCGCCCGGTGCGCCTCACCCGCACCCTGACCAACGTGGGCAAGGCCCGCGAGACCTACCGGTCCTCGGTCTCCGGCCTGCCCGGCATGAAGGTCACCGTGTCACCGGCATCGGTGACCCTGGCGCCCGGTGCATCCGCGTCGGTGACCATCACGCTGAGCCGCGGCAGCGCACCCTGGGACCGCTACGTGACCGGGTCGATCACCTGGCGCGGCAAGGCCCACAGCGCCCGGATCCCGGTCGCCGCCCGTCCGTGGGGCATCACCCCCCGGTCGTACGGTGACGACGGGGAGGAGTTCGGTCGGATCACCAACGGTGCCTTCGGCTTCTTCCAGCCCGGGTTCACCGGGCCACTCGCCGGCCGCAGCACCGGTTACACGCCGATGCGGCGCGCGTCGTACTCGATGCCGGCCGGGGTCGTCGGCGGTGTCTTCGACCCGAACGCCACCGGAGTGAAGAAGGTCGACTTCACCGTGCCGGCGAACACCGCCGGCATCATCGTGCAGACCGACACCACCAACCCGAACACCAACCTGGACCTCTACCTGTACAAGGGCGACACGCTGATCCACCGCAGCAGCGGCTCCTGGACCAGCGCGGAGCAGGCGTACAAGTTCATGCCCGAGCCCGGCCGCTACACCGCGTACGTGTTTGCGCAGATACCCGGTGGCCCGGTCGTCGACTTCGAACTGCGCCACGCCATCATCAGCCGTAACGCCACGTATTCGGATGCCACCTTGACCCTGCCCTCCACCTCGCAGCGCGGCGAAAGCGTGTTCTTCACGCTGGAGCCGAACAAGCCGCTGGCCGAGGGCGACGTCTGGGCGTACACCGAGTACCGCGTCAACGGCACGCCGGTCCCCGGCAACCTCGTCTACACCCAGCAGAGTTTCTGGCCGTAACCATCAGCAGGGGTGGGGCGGTGCCTGCCGAGCGCACCGCCCCACCCGGCGTGCATGATCCCTATGGCGTCCGGCGCATCTTCGCGTACGCCAGGATGGTGGCATGCTGCGATCGCCTCGTGCGCTTCTGCTGGACTTCGGTGGCGTCCTGGCCGACGCTCCGCGACAGTCACCGGCTCCACCGGACCTGGTCCGGCGGCTGGCCGACCTGGTCGGCGACACCGTGGCGGTCGCGCAGATCATCACCGATTTGACCGAGGGCAGCAGGGCGTACGCCAGGTGGCGCGACGACAGCGGCCACCTCGACGATCCCATCGAACTGCCCCACGCCCGGGTGTGGGCGGACTTCGTCACCCACTCCTGGCCCGCGCCGGCCCGCACGGCGGTCGAGGAGGCGGCGACCCCACTGGCGTACGCCTGGGCCTGGCGATCGGATTGGCAGGTCCGCCCTGGGATCCCGGAGGCGTTGCACGCCGCGGCGGCTGCGGGTCTGCCGATGGCCGTGGTCAGCAACGCGCTCTGCGGGGCCGCGCATCGCGACTTCCTCGCGGCCGCCGGATTGTCCGACCTGTTCGCCGCCGAGTTCTACAGCGACGAAGCCGGACTCCGTAAACCCAACCCGCGGCTGGCCTGGTTGGCCGCCGACGCCATGGGCGTACCGATCGGAGAGTGCTGGTTCATCGGCGACACCGTGCACCGCGACGTCGCCTGCGCCCGACGTGCCGGTGCCGCTGCCGCGATCCTCATGCGTTCCCCTCGCACCGACCACGAACCACCGCACCCCCAGCTGCGACCGGACGCCCGCATCGACGACGGCCACGGCCTGCTCACCCTGCTGCACCAGAGCCGGGGAACGACAGGGGAAGCGTCGGCCCGAACGTGACGATGGGTCTACTCGGCCCCGCCAGGCGCCGACACCTCGGCGATGGTGCGGAACCGGACGCCGCAGCGTCGGCGGCGGCCTGCCCCGGGGCCACCGCCGACGCTGCCCCGCCGTCAGACCCGGGACGTGAAGGTGGCCAGGAAACGGTGCGGGGTGACCATGCCGGCGTTGTCGAAGCAGATCACGTCGACCTCGGCGTCAGTGGTGTACGACCAGGGTTGGGTGAGGTGGCAGTAGTTGCTGCCCGGCCCCTGCGCCACGACCTGGGCGTGCGTCTCCCTGACACCGAGCTGCGGGAAGGTCGCCAGAAAGCGGCCGGTGGGCGCCAGCGGCACCACCGTGTTGGCACCGACACCGGCCATCGAGTTGTCGTTGGTCGGTCCGCCGACGGCGGTACCCAGGTATCCGATGTAGTTCGGCGGGCCGAAGGAGCCGACCACCGACCGTCGGCGGTGGTACGAGAGGACGAAGTCGGTGTTGGTGAACGCGCCGGCCTGGTCGTAGCAGAAGACCTCCACCTGCACGTAGGTGCTGACCGGGCCCCAGGAGTTGACCTTGCATCGGCGGGGATTGGCGTTCGGATGCACGGCGGTGACCTGCACGTTGCCGGCGAGCAGGTCGGGCAGCCCCACCCCGGGCAGCCGCACCGCGTACTGGCCGACGCCGAACGCCCCGGCCGCGTTCGCCATGCCCGTGGAGTTGTACGACTGCGTCAACGCGCCGCTAGCCCACTGCACGTATGCGTAGGAGTTGCCGGCCGGCAACACGCCCGAGCTGGTGGTCCAGAGCACGGTGAACGGAGTGTCGTCGGGTGCGCCGCCGGGCCGGTGGCACTGCACCTCAACGATCTGGTCGGCACCGGACTGGCCCCAGCGGACCACCTCGCAGTAATGCCCGCTCCGGTTCACCGGGGTCACGTGCGGCACGCCCCGCGGACCGGCGCCTACCTGCGGAAAGCGGACCTGGAACCGGCCAGGTGCAAGCTTGGCACCCTGGGCCCAGGCGGTCGGGAATGCCGTCTTCCAGCTGCCCCACTGCCGGGTGGTGTCGAGCACGGTCCAGGCCGGCACGGTGGGGTTGTTGACGTAGGCGAACCCCCAACGGTCAGCGGTGGCGGCTGCGGCAGGTGCCGTCGGCATGAGTGCGCCGGCGGCGGCCAGGACCGCAGCCAGCGCTGTGCTGACGAGTGATCGGAGACGCATGTGTTCCTCCGTTCGACCGGAACATGACGCACAGGAGTGTGCGAGCTGTAACGACTGGGTCACAATCAGCAGCGCCAATGTTTCGGTGTCGTGAAACAATCACCTCCGGCATGTATCAAAGTCGGTCATCGCGACTCCTGAACAGAAGCGCTGTTTCCACCGACTACCATCGACCGGTGCTCGATCCCGAAGCCGTCTTCGACGGAGCCGACCCGCTGGAAGACCCGCTCACCGACGAGGTCCTGCGGTCGGTGCAGGCGCAGCTTGGGCGGCAACTGCCCACCGCGTACGTCGATCTGGCCCGTCGGCACAACGGCGGCTCGCTCGCCCGTACCGCCCACCCTGCACCCAGCCCGACCTCATGGGCGGAAGACCACGTCGGCGTGGACATGCTCGCCGCGATCGGTCGAACTGCTCGTTTCAGCTTGTGCGGCGAGTTCGGCAGCGCGTTCTGGGTCGCGGAATGGGGCTACCCCGACATCGGCGTCTACATCGCCGACTGCCCGTCGGCGGGCCACGACATGATCGCCCTCGACTACCGTTCGGCCGGCGAGCCGGCCGTCGTACACGTCGACCAGGAGTGGAACTACCGGATCACGGTCCTCGCCCCCGACTTCGAAACCTTCGTGGCCGGCCTCGTCGACGAATCCGAACTCGAAGCGGAGGTCCGGGCGGATCCGACACCATGACCTCGTGGCTGCAGGACCAGCACGCCCTCGGTGGGCGCCACAGGGTCACCGAGCGCGTCGGCGTCTGGCTGCAGTTCGGGGTGTAGGCAGACGGACGGCCGGGTACCTCGCGCCCAACCCCTCACCCCTGCCAGGAGGACCCCATGACCGTCGTACTCGCCGTTGTCTGCAGCGACGGGGTGGTGATCGGCGCGGACTCCCAGATCACCGAGAGCGGCCGCGGTCTGAGCTTCCCCGCCCAGAAGCTGCACCCACTGGGCACCTGCGCCGCCTGGGGCGGCAGCGGCGCACGCGGAGTACTCAACGACCTGCGCCCCCTCCTCGAGGAGTCGGCCACCGCCATCCTCGAAGCACCCGACATCGGGGACGAGTTGCAGGAGCGCGTCCTGCCCGTCTTCAAGAAGCACTACCAGAACTACATTCCGGACGTGCCCGGCGAGGGCAGCGGCGGCGGGGTGTCGGCGTACCTGCTCGCGGCCGGCTACAGCCAGGGCGGGCCGTGGATCGTGGAGATCAACCCCAACGGGCTCATCGGCCGCTACGAGGATGTGGGCTTCCACGCCATCGGCTCCGGCGCACCCATGGCCCAGCAGGCCGGCGCGCTGCTGTCCCACTTCCGGATGACCACCCGCACCGCCGAGTACGGCGTGGTGGGAGTGGCACGGGTGCTGGAGGCTCTGGAGCGGACCTCACCGTCGGTCGGCAGGCCGTTCAGCATTGCGTGCATCCGCGAGGAGGGCGCCCACCACCTCGAAGAGAAGGAAATCGTCAAGGCGTTGAAAGACGTCCAACGCTGGTGCGACCTCGAACAGGAAGCGCTCGACCGACTGTTCGACTGACGCCGTCGATGATCGGCGGCTCCCGCGAGGCACCGGGATCAGCCGGCGCGGCAACGGGCCGCGTCCAGTGGGTGTGCGACATCGTCGAAAATGTCTGCCGCGCGGTGGCGCAGTTGCCGTGCCTGCTCCGTGTCGCCTTCGGCTGCCAGGAGACGCGCGCGGGCTTCCAGCGTGGCGGCCTGCCACGCCGTACCCTCCCAGAGGGTGCTTGACCGTTCCGCAGCCGCGAGAAACGTCCGCGCCGCGTCCAGGTCGCCGATGCGGACGCAGGTGATGGCCGCAGGCACCTCGAACATGATGGCGCAGAACTCGCAGGAGTCGGTCTGGGCCATGGCGGCCTTCGCCGCGTCGATGGCCGTCCGGGCGGCCTCCGGCGAGTCCGCTGCGGCCACCGTCGTGCCGTAGATCCGTTGAATCAGGTGGGGGGCGAGCACTGAGGCACGCGCCAGGGGAAGGGCTCGACGAAGTAGCCGCGTCGCGGTGGACTGATGACCGCGGGTGAGGTGCAGCTCCGCGAGCCGCTGCAACGAGTGGGCCTCGCCGGCGGTGGCGCCGATCTCGCGGTGCAGCTCGACGGCCGTGCTGAGTTCGCGCTCGGCTTCGTCGAGATTGCCGGCGAGTAGTTCCGCCTCGCCGGCCAGTGCTCTGGCGAAGGCGACAGCCCGGAGAACGCCGGAGGACTGGGCGGTACGGCGCAGGCCTTGAGCGAGATCGATGACGTCCTCGTAGGGTGTGGGCCCGTAGAGCAGATATTCGGCGACGCAGAGGTGCGCGTCGGAGACGGTGGTGGCCAGCCCGGGGTCGTCGCGGGTACGCATCAGCTCTGCGCGCAGCGTGTGGTTCCATTCACCACGGGTGTGCGTGATCAATCCGCGCAGGGCGACCAGATTCGACTGGAGCAGGGCGGAGCCTTGGGCCGGATCGGCGCGGAGCGAATCGGCGACCGCCGCCCTGGCACCCTCGATGTCACCGGTGAAGTAGGCGAGAGCACCGTGGGCGAGGAGGACGGCCGAATCGTCCGGCCCGCCGTCGGGCTCCAGACCGTCCAGGATCGCCGCTGCCGTGTCGGTGTCCCCGGACACCACCGCGAGCTGGCCCATCCTTGCCCGCAGCACTCGAGCCTGCCGTTGGTCGGCCACCGCGAGCGCCTCACGGTAGGCGGCGAGTGCTGCGGCGTCGCCGATCGCGGCGAGCGCGTCGGCTCGCAGGGTCAGGGCCGCTACCAGGTCCTCGTCGCGGGCCGCGCCGAGAATCGACTCCACCAGGGACAGGGCGTCTCGGAAGGCGCCGACCGCCACCTCGGTCTGCGCGGCGCGCAGCACGAAAGGCACAGCGGCATCGGTGTCACCTGCGGCGATCAGATGGTGGCCGACGCGTGCCGGTGACGCGCCGAACTCGATCAGGCGGCGCGCGCAGGAGCGGTGCAGGGCCGGACGCCGGTGCGGCGGAACCGCGTCCAGCAGGGCCTCGCGGATGAGCGGATGGCGAAATCGGAAGCCGGTCAGGGTCCGCTCGATGACCAGGACGGCCAGGGCGGCGTCCAGGCAGTCGAACGCCTGTTCCTCGGGCAGATCGCTCATCGCGATGAACCCGTCGGTGTCGAAGGTGGAGCCCATGAGCGCCACGCGTTCCAGCGCCGCACGGGTGGGTGGGTCCAGCGAGCCGAGAACCGCCTCGGCGGGTGCGCGAAGTTCTCCGTCGACGGCCGAGCGGGCCAGCTCGCTGACCGTGAACGGGACTCCACCAGAAATCGACCAGATGTGTTCCACGACTTCGTCGGGCAGGTGCGGTGCCTGTGCGGCGACGAGCGCGGCGGTCTCGGACTGGGTCAGTGACGGCAGCGCGAGGTCGAGCGCGCCGGACCGGCCGAGCAGGCTGTTGCGGATCCGCTCGAAGGCGTCTGTGGTCGGCTGACGTCGGTGGGTGAGCAGGAGCACCAGCCGTTCGTCCCGGCAGGTGCGGACCAGGTAGCGCAGTAGCCGCATGGTGCCTTCGTCCGCGTCGTGGACGTCCTCGACGATGAGCAGCAGACCGGGCCCGGCTGCCGCGAGGCGTGCCAGTTGGGCCACCGCGATGAACAACCGCTGCGTGGCGCTCTGGCCGGCCCAGTTCCCGACCTCCCCGGACAATGCCCGGTCGATATCGGCCCGGTAGCGGTCGTTGAGGCCGTCGAGCAGGGTGGGATGGCGGCGGGCTAGGTCGGCAAGCGCCTCCAACACCGGAGCGAAGGGCCAGGCGCCTTCGACCGCCGAGACAACACCTTTACCGGTACGCCAGCCACGGGCGACGACCCGCTCGCGCAGCCATGCGGCGAGGGTGGACTTGCCCATGCCGGCTGCGCCGGCGAGGAGGACCACACGGCCGTGTCCCGTTGCGGCTTCCTCGATCACCCGCTCCAACTCGACTCGTTCCCGCCTCCTCCCGACCAGGGACTGGCTTGCGGCCCGCGGCGAGGTCGGGCCGATCAGCGCCTCGCGCAACGCCAGCGCCTCCGCGTCGGGCGTCGCACCGAGTTCGAGCTGACGGGCCCGGTCGAGACGCTCGAACACGCGCAGCGCACTGTGATGGTCGCCCGACGCGGCACGCTCACGCATCAGTGCCACACCGACGCGTACGTCGGTCGGGTCTGCTGCCACCAGATCGCTCCACCGCCCGGCGAGCCGACACACCTCGAGGTACGTGCGGCGCAGTCGCTCACGGTACCCCTGGGCCCACTCCTCGTAACGGTCCTCCGGTAGAAGATCACCGCCGTACGCGTCGACGGCCCGGCCGGCCGCCGCGGCGTCCTCGTGTTTCAGCGCCTCCGAAGCAAGATCATCGAACTCGACCGCGTCGATGCGGACCTCGGTCCCGGCGTTCGGGAAGAGCGAGATCAACTCCCGGTGAAGGACCACACTGTCGGGGCCGAGGACCCGGCGGGCGTAGTGGGCAGCCTTGTGCAGCCGGGGTGCCGCCTCTTCGACTGTGGAATCCGGCCAGAGTGCCGCGATGGCCTGCTCACGGTGGAGTTGTCGGTTCGGCGCGAGCGCCAACAGTTTGACAAGCGTGATCGGCTGGCGTCGGGTCCAGGCCGTGTCCGGCACCGCGACCGTGTCGACCGTCACCCCGAATCCACCAAGAAGGCGTACCTGGACGCGATTTCTCACCTTTTAAGGGTAACGCCGGTCAGCGCCTCCACCTCGGCGCTGAAAGCGGAATTCAGTCGCAGCAGCAACTCACGTACCGTTGGCACGTCCCACCGGTAGCCGGCGAGTTCATTGACGACGTCAAAAATTGGTGTCGCCAGCCGATCCCGTTCCGTCTGGTATGCGGCCAGCGCCTCATTCTCCCCAGCACCGGACACAATCGATTCGACCTGCCGCGAAAGCAGTTCTGCGTCACGCAACGCATCGGTTATCCCATTCGTGCTCAACGGGTCGATGAACTGACCGGCGTCCCCTACCAGCGCCCATCCCGGCCCGTGGGCCTGCCGCAGGTGTCCAAGACGCCCAGGGAACCCGTGCAGCCGTTGCGGCGCGAGCGACTCGGGCAGCCGCCCGGCGGCCGCCGGACCGGTCGCTTCGGCGAGCAGTCGCAGGTACGAACCCCGCAGGTCCCCACCCACCTCCTGATTGAACCTCTGGGCGCTGGTTCCGGCGAAGACACACACCTTGCCGTCGTTTGTGGGAATCATTCCTGCCGTTGCACCCGGTCGGTAGAACCACTCGTAGTCGGTGACCCCGAGCCCGTCCCAGTAGCCATAGACGATCGCGCTGCTGGCGCTTCCGACCCGCATGTTCGGTGCCCCCACCAGGCGAGCCACGGTCGACCCGGCACCGTCGGCGCCGACGGTCAGCCAGGATCGCACGCGCACCGGCGCCGACGAGTGGTCGTGCCCCACGACGGCAATGATTCGCCCGGACCGGTCACGCTCCAGGCCGGTGACGGTGACGCCGTACCGAACTGTCGCGCCGGCGTTCTCGGCGGCTTCGGCGAGAAGCCGGTCCAGAACCGTACGGCGAGGGGCGTAAAGCGCCTCCACGCCGGCAGCAGGCTTGATCGACACTGTGACCTGCTCACCCGGATAGTGGAAGCGGGTACGCCGCACCGCAGGCGTGCCGGCCACCACGATGGAATCCAGCAGACCCCATCGGGTGAGTTGGGCGACGCCCGCCCGCATCAGGGCATGCGTCGAGAGTGTGTCGGCGCCGGGCTTCGCCCGTTCCAACACCAACACCCGCAGACCCTGTTGTGCCAGCAGTAGTGCCGTCGCGGCACCCGCCGGCCTGGCCCCGACGACAACTACGTCGTAGTCCTCCGTCACGCCGACCTCCCCTACTGAATAGCTACGTGGCGACATTGATGTTTCGGTGGCGGAGCCGCACGGCGATCTGCTCGGCGAGATACGCCGCGTCGTGCCGGGCGCCGTCGACCAGAGTGGCGTTGCGTCGGTGCTGAAACCGCAACCCGACCGCGAAGAGCCCCGGCGCCTCGGTGATCCCGCGTCGGTGCCGCAGGTGACCGGCGCTGTCCAGCACCGGTACCTGCAGCCACGGGTAGTCGGGTCGGAACCCGGTGGCCCACACCACGGAACTCAGACCGGTCACCTGTCGTACCCCGCCGTCGATGACAAGGGACGGGACGTCGGCCGCGTGGGTGAAACCGGCGTACCGATCGATCGCGCCCAGCACCCGGCGCAACCGGTTCTCGGCCCGCGTCGTCGTGTCCTGGAGATCGTCCGCGAAGACCGCCCGCTGCCCTCCGTCCACTCGAACCAGACGGCCGGCCAGGTGAACTCCACGATCCCTCAGCACGCCCAGATCGAGCGCCCGGCCGGCCGCGAGCTGAAACGACGGCTCCCGGCGGGCGCGGTGCGGGTCGGGCACCTCGTCGAGAGTGCGGTCCAGGCTCCCGAGGCGGTCGAGCCAGCACAACACGTCCCAGCCGCCGTACCGCCGCGGCATCCGTGTGTGCTCGCCGACCGCCAGGGTCACCTCACGGCCGGACCGGGCCAGCTCATCGGCGATCTGCACCCCGGTCGACGACGCCCCCACCACGAGGACGCCACCGACGGGCAACTGTGTGGGATTCCGGTAGGCGGCCGCGCCGATCTGAGTGATCGTCGGCGAGAACCCGCCAGCCAGCGCCGGCACCAGCGACCGGGAGTGGTACCCGGTGGCGATGACGACGCAGCGCGTCCGCCACGTGCCCGCGTCGGTGGACACCAGATAACTCTCACCGTCACCCCGAACCCCGATGACAGTGGTGTTCTCCCGCACCGGCGCCCGGCTGATCCTGGCGTACGCGGACAGGTGGTCAGCGAAACCCGCAGCAGACATGAACCCGTCGGGGTCGTCGCCCTGGTAGGACCAGCCGGGCAACCGGGAGAGCCAGTTCGGCGTCAGTAGCCGGCATGAGTCCCACCGGCCCGACCGCCACCGCTGCGCCACCTGGCCGCGTTCGAGTACGACATGCTCGATGCCGTACCCGGTGAGGCAGTGACTCACCGCCAGCCCCGCGTGGCCCGCACCGATGATGACCGTATCGGTGGTCGGCACGGGTTACTCGGTTGTCACGTCGATGGCGACCGGTACGCCGTTGGTGAACACGTCGTAGACAGCCGAACGGCGACGTGACTGCTCGATCAACCCCCGCAGGACGTCGTCCGGGGCGTCCCCGGAAATCCGGAAGCTCACCGAAATCCCCTGGTACCCGTTACGTACCTCCTCGGACATGCCGAGAATGCCGAGCAGGTTGATGTCGCCGACGACGATCGCCTCAACCCAGTTCAGCTTCACCCCGCGGGCCGCCGCGATGTTCGCCAGGCCCGACGTGAGACACGACGCGATCGCGTGCAGCAGATACTCCACCGGCGCGGGACCGTTTCCCCCGCCCACCAGCACCTTCGGGTGATCCGAATCGTAGGTGAACGGCTCGGTGCGGCTCGCGTCCTCCTGGCCGGCGCCGTAGAAGCCCTGGATCTCGCTGCGGTTGTGGGTGCCACTGACCCACCGGTTGACCGCCCGGAACTGGAACTCCGCCAGCTCCGGCTGGCTCCGCACGGCATCGAGCGTGGCAAAAAGGGTCGGCGTGTCAACGCCATTGAGCGGAATGCGCTTCGCAGTCGTACCCACAGTCCTTCTCCCCTGGGTCGCCCGTTTCCGGACCCCGACTTCGTCGCGGTGACAACCGGAGCAGGCAACGCCGGGAAAGCTACGAACCCCGCCTTCCCACAACCTTCCCAACTCTTTGATCACCCGGTCGGGACGTCGGGAAGGTTGCGGGAAGGTGCGGCTCGTACCTTCTCAAGCCGCTTGCTGGAGCACCATTCTCAATCTTGGAGTGCGTGATGAACGTCGATGAGCTGGGCTCGATACTGGGAATCTGGGCACACCCCGACGACGAGGCGTACCTGTCGGCCGGTCTGATGGCGATGGCCCGTGACGCCGGCTCGGAGGTCGTCTGCGTCACCGCCACCCGGGGTGAACGCGGCACGCCCGACCCGTTGACATGGCCACCGGATCGACTGGCGGAGATCCGCCAGGACGAGTTGACGCGCAGCCTGCGGGTGCTCGGCGTCACGAAGCACCATTGGCTGGGCTACTCCGACGGCGAATGCGCAAACGTTGCCCCAGCCGAGCCGGTCGCCCGGCTGTCCGAGCTGATCGACGAGATCCGGCCCGACACGATCGTGACCTTCGGTCCGGATGGCCACACGGGGCACCCGGACCATCAGGCGGTGTCAGCCTGGGTCGAGAGCGCATTCCGCCGGACCGCTCCTGCCGGCACCCGGCTGCTGCACGCTGCCGTCAGCCACGACTGGGCGCACAGGTGGAGTGACGTCCACCGCGATTTCTCCATCTTCCAGGACGGATATCCGCTCGCGGTGGATCACGACCAACTCGCCGTGGAACTCCTGCTGGACGACAGAACGCTCGCCCGCAAGCTCCGTGCCCTCACCGAACAGGCGTCCCAGACGAGCGGACTGATCACACTGATGGGCCTTTCCCGCTACACCCGGTGGGTCAGTCAGGAATCGTTCGTGGAGGCGACCCTGGTCCCGGACAGCCCCGCAGCCAGATGAGACTCCAGCAGGGGCGGGATGTCGCCGCGGGAATGCGAAGCATGCTGCCGTGGCTGGTCGCGGTGGCGCCGTTCGGCCTCATCATCGGCGTCACCGCAGGGCAGGCGAGTCTCCCTTCGGCGGTCGGCTGGTTCACCGGGCCGACGATCTACGGCGGCAGCGCCCAGATCGCCGCGATCCAACTGCTGGACAGCGGAGCGGCCGCAGCCACGGTGATCGCGACCGTACTCGTCATCAACCTGCGACTTGTGCTCTACTCGGCGGCGCTCGCCCGATACTGGCGCGGGACGCCGCTGTGGTGGCGGCTGCTCGCCGCTTACCTGCTCATCGACCCGTCCTTCGTCGTCGGCATACGCCGCTACGAGCACCACCGGTGGGTGCTTGCGGCAGCCCGCCAAGGCGGCCAGCGGCTGACCCCTGACGGGGGCTTGGGAGATCTACGGTCATCGCACGCCTTCTACTCAGGCGCAGCCGTCCTACTGTGGGTGGGCTGGCTGACCGCGCTCGGCGTCGGCGCGGTCGTCGGGGCCAGCGTTCCCGAGGGTCTTCGCCTGGAGCTGCTCATGCCGCTCTACCTCGTCGGCCAGGTCGTACCGAGTCTGCGTCAGCGAGCAACCCGTCGTGCCGTCGTGGTCAGCAGCGTCGTGGCGGGCGCGTGCATCGCCGCGCCGCTGAACCTCGGCATCGTCGTCGGCATCACCGCGGGACTCGCAGCCGGATACCTCACGTCGCTCAAAGACCGCCCGGGCCCGACCGCCACGCCGGCTCCATCCACACAGGAGCACCCGCTATGAACCCCTGGCTCGTCATCCTCGTCGCCGGCATCGGCAGTTACGCGATGCGAATCTGCATGACGTTGACCGACCGGCTGATCCTCCCTCCGCGACTGGAAGCGTGCGCCGAGATGGTCGCACCAGCAGCCTTCGCCGCCCTCGCCGCAGCCAGCCTCACCGTGTTGGTGGTTTCCGCACCCGGACTTTCCGCAGCCACACCCGTCGTCCTTGCTGTTGTCGCGGCCGTCGCGGGAACCGCAGGAACAGGCAAGCCCTACGTGGCGATGCTCGCGGGAATGCCCACCTACTGGCTCGCCGACGCGCTGATGTGACCTCACCGACGCTGCTGCGCCGCCCGCGACGCTCGACGCTTCGCCCGCCACTCGACAAGGCCGTAGGCCAAGAGGGGATACGCGCCAAGCAGGAGGGCGCTACCGGCCGCGATAAGCCACGTCACGACCCTGTCCCAGTCTGACTGTTGAGCGCCGACGTCGTCCCAGGGAGGCTGCGGTTGCATAAGGAGGGGAAGGGGAGCACAGCAGCAAATTACGGTGGCCGTGATCGCCATGAAGCCACCGATGATCAGGGCAAGGCTGCTCCGAGACACAGTCACATGATCTCAGGACGCGGCGCACCGGCCGCAATGTCCGTCGCCCACCCGGTTGTCCGACATCCGGGTCGGGCGTCGCCACGAGCACCATGTCTCAGCTCTCGGCGGTGGTGACCGCCGTCTGCAATCGCATCGGTACGTAGCTGGGCGCTGCGCCGAACACGTGGAGCGGTCGCAGCACGGACGGTTGTGCAGCCGCTCAGACTATCGAGCACTGCCGCGAACACCGGATCATCTGCCACGCCGCATGCTAAGGCGTTCAGACGTTGAAGCGGAACCTAGAGCGCCTCATTCGTGGCCTGGGACGTCCGCCGCCGCTCGTACCCGTCGTCACCCAGATAGTCACCCATCCGCGGCACGGCAATAGGCCGACAGGTGCGACAGAACAAGCCGACGGGCGTCAATATTGATTCCCACCGGTCCATTGTTCGCCCTCAACGAGAGCACCTTCTCCCTTCGCTCGACATTGATGTCAAGCACAGTGCGGGTCGTCCAACCGGCTACGGTCAGGTGCAGCACATCCACCAGCGTAAGTTGGACCTGAACGACGTTGAAACCTTGATCCGCCCACTTCTTCGGTGGCGACTTGGGAAACAGGGAAAGGTCAAAGCGCAACGTAGCGCGTGGCCCATCGCGATGCAGTACCAACTCGTGAAGGTCAACCGACGTCAGCGCCGGCAGGTTCTCACCGTAAATCGCCCGGACGCCGTGCGACTCGCTCAGGAGATCAACCCAGTCAGACATCCTGGCACCTCCCGTTGCTCGTCAGAACGAGGCCAATCCTGCCATCCCGGCTGCCGCCGACGATCGCCCGCTTCAAGGTCCGCAAACCCGAGCCTGCCCGAAGGCTCCCCGCGACGTCGCCGGGTTCGACCCGTCGTTCGAGGGGCGATGATCTAGAAGAGGCCGAACTGACGCGCGAACTCCTGCTGAACGGAGCGGAAGCGGGCCGCTTCCGGGGCCTGTACTCGTCGACGCCACCCGCATCGGTCGGCTGGACATCGTCGGCGTGCAGACTCCGATCGGTGCCCAGCGCGTGCCCTCGGCGGCCTACACGAGACAGACACCGAGGTCTCACGGCAGATGCGAACGTTGACCTCAAGTCACGTTGAGCGTCGATGGTGGTCATCGACCGAGAGAACGGAGTTGTTCGGATGATCGACCCTACGGCGGCAATCCGCCTCGCTCGCCCGAGTGGTGACCTGGCCGCCGCTGAACGGTTCTACGTCGAAGGGCTCGGGCTGCACGTGCTGTACCGTGCGGTGGCCGACTCTCCTGTCGAGCATGACTTGATCATGCTCGGCTGGCCGCAGGCCTCATGGCATCTCGAACTTGTCGGAGGACCCAACCTGAAGGTTGGCCCGTCACCGACACCCGAAGACCTGCTCGTGTTGTATCTGGGCACGCCAGTCGATGAGTCAATGATCGCCGGGCTCGAAAAGGCTGGTGGCCACCGAATCGCCCAGGGTGCATATTGGGATCGATGGGGTGTGACGGTGGAGGACCCCGACGGATATCGACTCGTACTGTCCAGCCGTGCCTGGTCCAACGCCACGTAGTCGACTGCGCGCCCGCTTTTCGACACGCCCGAGCGCTCGACCTGACCTGCCCCCAAAGCAACGATCAGCCTGCGGGGCGGGGCGCGCGATCGAGCAACAGGTCGACCGCGCGCTGCGCAACTTCACCCCGGGTGCGCTGCTCGTGATCGGCGGCCAGGAAGTGCACGCCAATCGCCATGCAGAAGGCGAGCAGGGCGCGGGCCTCGATCTCCTCCGGGTCCGCATAGAAGGCGCCGATCATCTGGCGCAGCAGCGCCATCCGCCGGTTGTCCACCGCGCGCAGCCGCTCGGCGACCATCTCATCGCGCCGCGCCCAGGTGCGGATCGCGAGGTCGATCGGCAGCAACCGGCTACTTGAGAACGTGAGCACACCGGCCCGCTGGATCTGGCTGCGCGGGTCACCACCCTCACGCTGGACGCGCGCGATCACCTCGTCCGTACTCTCGCGCTCCCACACGTCGAGCATCGCGCGCAGCAGCGCATCACGGCAATATACGGCACCGTATATTGCGAATGGAGCTGTCCCATGGGCGCAGGAGCCACCGTCAGCACCATCGGGGTCGAACGTCTGCCCGCGTCGGTGCGTACCCTCAGCTCCCTGTCTCGGATCGACTACGCCGACCACTTCCTGCTGCCGACCGACGCCGCCGCACCGGTCGAATTGTGGGCCCGGGTGATGTTCGGTGACACGCCCGACGCCATCGAGCTGTTTCTGTGGCGGGGCCTGATGGGCCTGCGGCTCAGCCGGACCGTGTCGGCGGACACCGTAGCCGGCTGGCAGATCGCCGAGCAGGATGACGAATGGATCCGACTCGAAGCCACCTCTTGGTTCCTGGCTGCCAACATGGTCGTCCAAGCGACCGGTGACAGCGTGGCGCTGGGAACGTTTCTCCGCTACGACCGCTGGCTGGCGCACCTGGTCTGGCCTCCGTTGTCGATCCTGCATCGCCGGCTCGTGCCCGGCGTTCTGCGCAAGGCGGCGTCCCGGATCGCGGCGGGCAAGGTCCGAAGCGGGTGTCGAGCCGATGATGAAGGCGTTGGACCTGCCTAGGGGCTCGACAGCCTTCCCGCTAGCTGCCGCCGCTGTTGACCCACATTGCCCCCAACATCGGGTACGGACCGGGCGCGCTCAACGGCCACCGCCCATGCTGGGCGGTGGCCGTTGATTCATGTGGTGATGTCAGGGTCTAGGCAGTTGCCGTGGTTCGTTCGACTCTGTGGCTCACCAGTACTTGGGCAGATCGTAGAAGTGGTTGCCGTTCAGGTTGTCGACGGACCTGTCCGCCATCCGGTCCGCGATTCCGAAGAGGCCGGCCTGCACGACCTGGGTCAGCATGCCGTTCTGCTTCTGGCCCCACGCGTGCGACTGGCCACGCACCTCGAACAGCACCGAGGCGGTGCCGTTGAGGGCGAAGGCCGACCTGGCCTGGCCGGCGTAGTCCCGGTCGTAGCTGTATCCGTCGGCGACCTGGTAGTGGACGTAACGGCTCACCCCGCCGACGAAGGGCGAGTTGGTTCCCGATCCGTTACCCCCGTGGTCGATCATGCCGAGGGCGGCAGCCAGCGCGTGACGGCGAGAGGCATCCTGGTCGAGCAACGGCCAGTCGGCGTACCGCGGGTTGCCGTCGACCTCCGAGCCGAGCGGCGGGAAGTCCAGCGACACCGTCACGTACTGCTCGGTGTCGTTGTTCTGGTTGCACGGACCCATGTGGTGCAGGTCGACGTAGGCGTGGACCTTGCCGAACTCGTCCCGGAGGTTGACGTACAGGTCACGCAGCGCCCGGGACTCGTTGGTCAGGTACATGCCGGGAAGGGTTTCGTTCGTCGGCCGGGTCTCGGGGGACGGCTCGGCGGTGAGGTCCGCGCTGAAGTCCCGGTTGATGTCGAAGCCCTGTGCGCCGTTGCTGTAGTAGTACGGCGGGTTCGTTCCGGCCAGTTGCGGGAACTTCTCGACCACCTCGCTCCACGGGAAGTCGTTCTGCCGACGGTTCAGCTCCGCACCGTCGGGGTTGAACTTCGGGACAGCGACGATGGTCAAGTTGTCGCGGATCGCCTTGGCCTGTGGACTGCCGCTGGATCCGAGGGTCTTGAGCATCTGCAGCACGGCTTCGGGGCCGGTCTTCTCGTTGCCGTGAATCTCGCTCGTGATCAGCAGTACACGGTCACCGGTGCCGACCCGCGCCGCGTAGATGTCCCGACCCCGATGCGACTTTCCGATGACGTCCACGCTGACGCGGCCGTGGCTGGTCGCCTCGATCTGAGCGAGTCGCTTGCCGAGTTCCTCGTAGCTGGTCCACCCGGAGGTGGCCCGCTCGCCGGGAAGGTTCCTGCAGTCGGCGTTTCCGTTCTCAGCCGACGAGGACGGCGCGAAAAGCGTGACAGCACCCAACGATGCGACAATTGTCGACACGAATATGCGTCGTTTCATCATGGCCTCCTACAGTTGTACAAGTCATGAGCTGGAGCCGTTTTTCCGGTAGGGCGGCCGCGCCAATCGGATGCGACGAAGCTAAATGCGTCAGTAAGTTTGAGTGTAGCTCGGCGCCCGCATTTGAGAAAACCTTGAGCTTTCGGCGTCGAGTCAGGACCCCGGTAAAGTCGTGACGTTGTGTGACTCGTGAGACAGCAATCGGTGGGATTAGGTGAAGGCAGGAGGAGACCGAGCCGGCTTACTGATTCGGCTCACGCTCCGGGCAGTCGGCGTGCCGCCAGGTTGCCGCCAGGTCCTGGCCCGTCACGATCAGCCTCCCAGCGAGACAGACGATCTCGTGTCGGCACCCGTGTTCGTGCGGCATCACTTCGTCCAGCACCACGTCCTGAAGTTGGACCACGTCCAGCCCTTGGTCGGCCGGCTCAATCGTCAGGCTCTGCACGCCGCTGTACCGGATCGTCAGATCTTCCTCGTGCTTCCAGCAGTTGTGCCGCAGGTACAGCTCAATCCACGCGCTTCCGCCGGTTCCACCGGACGTCAGTCGTGCGGGCTTGAGGTCCTTGACGCACCGCCGACCGAAGAAGTCATAGTGGCCGGGGTCAGTGGCGAACCTGCGTGCTCCTTCGGGCAACGAGTCAGCAAGCGACGGCAACTGCCGCAGGTACGCGTCGGGATCCAGAGCAATGCCGTTGTGCGTACGCTCAACGCTGACGTATCTCACTGCCGCCCTCCACTCCCGCTACCCCGCAGCTGGTACGAGCGTCGGCATCATCGCACCTGCGGCGGAGCGCACGGGAGGCCGTCCAGCCGAACGCGTCGCCCACGTCCCGAGACTGATCTGTCACACAGGTCCTGAGACTGGAAACGGCCGACAGCCGATCTTGTAGAGAACGTGCTCAGCCAGCCCCACGTGCTGGGCCGCGCCAACGCCGCCGTACGCGTGCCAGCATTGGGCGGTCGCGGCCGACCAGCCAGCCCTTTCCGGAACTTCCGGAAAACTTCCGGAAATCATTGACGTGTTCGAAACGCCGTTGCAATACTCCGAGCGCGATGGCATCAAGCCCTGTCGATTAAAACCATGCGTCGTCAGGTGCCATCCGTCCCAAGGAGGACCTGCACATGTACGCCAGTATCGGCGGCTCCCGCCGCCCGTCCGCCCCCCGAAAATCGCGTCTCGCCGTCCGGTTGACCGCGCTCGCCTCCACCGTGGCGCTGAGTGCCGTCGGTCTCGCGGTCGCCGCCACTCCGTCCAGCGCCGCCGTCTGCAACGGGTACGTCGCCCTCACCTTCGATGACGGGCCGAACAGCAGTACCAGCGCACTGCTGTCCGTGCTTCGCGCGAACGGCGCACGGGCGACCATGTTCAACGTCGGGCAGACTGTGCAGAGCAACCCGTCCGCCGCGCGGGCCCAGGTCGACGCGGGCATGTGGGTGGCCAACCACAGTTGGAACCACGCGCACATGACCTCGATGAACCAGAGCCAGATGCAGTCGGACCTCTCCCAGACCAACGCAGCGATCCAGGCGGCGACCGGCGTCCGGCCGCAGTTGTTCCGCCCGCCCTACGGGGAGACCAACTCGACCCTCCAGTCGGTCGCCTCGTCGCTCGGCCTGCGTCAGGTGATCTGGGACGTCGACTCCCAGGACTGGAACGGCGCCAGCGTCAGCCAGATCGTCTCCAACGCCAGCCGTCTCCAGGCCGGCCAGGTGATCCTGATGCACGACGGCATTCAGAACACCCGCAACGCAATTCCGCAGATCATGGCAAACCTGACCAGCCGCAACCTCTGTACCGGCATGATCTCACCGAGCACCGGCCGAGCGGTGGCGCCGGACGACACTCCGCCCCCCACCACTCCCCCGCCGACCACTCCGCCGCCGACCACGCCTCCGCCTTCCGGCTCCGCCAGCCAGATCGTCGGCAGCCAGTCGGGTCGATGCATCGACGTACCCAACGCCTCCCAGAACAACGGCACCCGGGTACAGCTCTACGACTGCCACGGACAGACCAACCAAGCCTGGACCTACACCTCAGACAAACAACTTCGGGTGTACGGCAACATGTGCCTCGACGCAGCAGGCTCCGGCAACGGCGCCGCCGTCCAGATCTACGCCTGCCACGGCCAAGGCAACCAGCAATGGAACGTCAACTCCAACGGCACCATCAGCAACGTCCAGTCCGGACGCTGCCTGGACGCCTGGAGCACCGCCAACGGAGCACAGATCCAGCTCTACGACTGCCACGGCGGCACCAACCAGCGATTCAGCCTCGTCGCACGATGACCATCGCTGATCCACTGTTCGCCGGCGGCCAGGACGACAGCCTGGCGGGCTAGGCCAACACCGGAGAACCGGACCGAAACCGGGCGGGCTCGACCTCACGTCGGGCCCGCCCGCTCGGCACACCAGCAGGCGGCCGTGGAAGTCCGTGGCTGTGCGCCCCGGTTGTCACCCAGCTCGACTCCTGGGCATTCGGGATAGCCTCCGGGCGTGCGTTACATCACCCGGTCGTTCGTCCTCGGCGCGCTCGGTCGCATGAAGGAAGTTGAGCAGTTCGTCGGACCCATCACGCTGGCGGGCGTCCGAGGCATCCGCTGGGTCTCGGTCTGGCCCTGGCAGGACGGCTACAACGTGTCCGTCCATGACGTACAGGACTTGGACGACGAGCACGACCACGATCTCTGCATGTTCCCGCCCCTCGACCCCCAATACGAAGACGACACGGGCTATGGCCGCGTGATCGGCCACGTTCAAGACCCGGCCGAAGCGTTGGAGCTGGCGGAGCGGGACACTGGGGCCTCCCCGGAGCGGTGGGTCAACCACGGGGTTGCCGGGGAGGACTATGCGGACTTCGTGTTGGCCAGACGAGCCCAGCACCAGCCCTAACCGGCAGTTGGAAAGGTGCCTTGGCTCTCGGGCACGCCCTTACGGCGGTGCTGGTAACCAGGTCGGCTCTCCGCCCGCGGGCCTACGGTCCGGCGATGGTAGGCGCTGTTGGCGACCCTTGTTGACCGGCCTTGCGGGCACGTAGCGAGCCGGCGGGCAACTCTCCGCATGTTGCTACGGTCCGGTTATGCGACTCGACAGCCGCTTGTGGGCAGGCATCCTGGCGGTTGGGCTCGGCGTGCCTGCGGGGTGGTTTGCGGCTGGTGCTGGCGGCTCGGTTCAACGCGCCCCTGCCGCTCTCCTTGTCATGGCTGTCGGCCTCAGCGTTGCTGGCCTGCTGGTCGGCTTGGTATTGGGCCGTCGGATCCACGGAAGTTGGGCTGTGCCGGCGCTGGTGCTGCTTCTGGCTGCCTTCTACGCCGGCACATGGCTGAACTCGCCCTACCACAGCGTCGCCGGGGACGCCCTCGTCCTGGTCCTCGCCGCCATCCCCGCTTGCGTCAGCGCGGCGCTCGGGTTCGCAGTCGGCAAGTACCTCGCGGCGCGGCAGGCCCGGACCCCTTCGGTGTGAACTCTCGGCAGGCCGGTCGGATCGGGCTTGATACGAGGTCATCGGGCCTGGTGACGCTCGTCCCGGTCGGGTTCGGCTGGCACGGTTGCTGTACTTCGCTGCTGTACTTCCGACGGCTGCCTCGCCCAGCCGATGAACCGTCGGTGCAGCGCACCGGCCGGCGCCCAGGGCATGTCCTCGGCGGCCTGCACGAGACAGACGCCGAGGTAGAGGGCCAGCGACACCGGCGCGCCCGCGTACTCCGCGCGCAACTCCCGCCGCCGCGTCGGACACGGCCACGGCAGATCACAGCCACCACAACTCCAGATCGGCATCACCGGGCCGTGGGTGGTCACCGCACACCACCCAGAAACCGGGCCACGCTCGCGCGAGCCTGCCGACTGGTCGCCCACTCCACCTGCCAACACGGGTACGGCACCAGCCGCGACCACCACACCCGGCAACCAGCACACATGCCGTCGAGCCCGCGAACGTGCACGGCGAGGATCGTCCGTTCCGGCCCGCCGGTCACTGCTCACCCTCCCCAGGCCAGTGACCACGATTGATCGGAATCCGGTGCCGAGCACGGCAGGGCAGGTCGGCTCCGCAGCGGCAGACTCGCCGCCACCGCCGCCAACACCAGACCGGACGATGCCGCCGGGCAAAGGTCAACGCGGTAGCCGACAGGTACTCGTCGTACGAGACTCTCCGGTGGCCTGAGGGCGGTACGGCAGGAAAACCTGCCCGCGCTGGGCTCACCGGTGGCTCCCTGTCGCGTCCCCGGTGCGCTGATCACGCGTTGTCGGCGCGTACGGCGTGGTCTGGATCGGTTCGCGGTGCCGGTACGTGTCCCGTGACCTCTTCGCCTGGTCCAGCAGCCTCCGCTGCGCTGCGGCCTGCTCGGCGGCCTGGTGGCGTTGGCCCGTTCCGGGCGGCGGGGGTGAGTCCGCGCGTCGCAGCAGCCACCGCAGGATGTCGTACAGCTCGGACCGGATTGCCACAGGTTCCGCCTCCCTCGTCGCGGGTGGGCGGGTGACGACGGCAGCGCGGCTGTCAGGTGTCGCGCTCGGGATGACGTCGCCACCCGGCGGACACGGCCGGCGCAACGGGTGCTTCCTGCCGCCATGTCCTTATCGGAACGCTATGGACGGCACGGTGGGTGATGGCACACCTACGCACCACTACTGGGCGGAGATCCCCATACGCTCGCACAGGCCCCGCAGTTCCGTGGAAACTAGCCCGCCGCGCAGCAGCCCACGTGCGATCTCTCGTGCCGCTGTCGACGACCGGGTGTGCTGCGGGCCGACCCGTTCGGCCGCCAGCAGCATCCGCACTGCGTCTCGTTCCCGTTCAGCCGCCACCATCGCTCGGGCCATGTCCAGCCAGTAATACACCTGCCGCACGGCGGGCAGTTCCCCAACCGCCACCCCGGCAGCCGCCTGCAACGCCTCCTGCGGACGTCCGGTGTCGAGCAGGTAGGCCATCCGCCACAGCGCCACGTTGCTCGGCCCCCACAACAGGTCCCAGCTTGTCGTCTCCCCGGTGTGCGCGGCGATCCGCGCCGCCTCGTCGAGGTGCTCCTCGGCCGTGGTCTGATCCTTCGTGCCGGCGAGGTGGTGCGCGCGGGCCAGGTGCAGGAACCCGAGCACATCCAGCGCGGTGTCCGCACCGCTGCCCTCCAGGTCCGCTCCGGCCCGATCGCAGTACGCCCGCGCCGGGCCGTACGCGCCGGTGTACGCCGACACCCGAGCCCGATTCGCCGCCGCCACCCCCACCGCAACCGGGTCATCAAGCAGGTGCGCAGCCTCCGCACAACGCTCCGCTGCCAGCCAAGCGTGGGCCGAGTAACCCACGTTCAGCAACGAACCCATCGCCACCCCGTACACCGGCACCATCAACCGGTACGCCGCCCGCTGATCAGTCACACCATGCAGTGCCGGAAGGAGGTCCACCAGCCGGCGCAGGGCCCCGGCGTAATCGCACCGGCCGTACAGATCCCGCACCAGCGACGATTCCCGGGCCACCTGCTCCACAGTGGCCGCCCCGACGACCGGCGGCCCATCGAACGGATACGCCATCATCGCCCGCCACACCCGCTCGGCGTCGATACGCGCACCATCAAGCTGCCGATCAGCAGGCGTATACGGCTGCCCCGTAAGGTCGAACACCGAACACTCCAGGGCAGCGGCCAGATCAACCACCATGTACCGATCCGTACGCTGAACGCCACGCTCGATCCGCGACCACGTCGTATGCGAGATACCCGCACGACTCGCGGCATGCCGGATACTCCAGCCACGCAACTCGCGCCGGGGCCCGGATACGCTCACCCACCGACGGGTCAGCAGGTATAGCTCGGCGAGGCACAGCGATCCCCCTCGAACAACGATCAAATGCGGCAGGGAGTCAGCACGATCCGCCCTCTCGAGGAGGAGTTTTGAGGAGCAAGAACATTATGTCCGCCATCCGAAGGTATGGCATCGCCGTTTCGGCCATGACTGCCATCGTGTTGGGTGTCGCCCATCCGGCACCTGCCGTCGACGCTGGCGTCAGCAGTGCCGAGGACGTCGTGACGCGGGTGTTCAACGCTAGCGATCCGGAAGCATTCTACCGTGGGTTGTCGCCTACCGAGCGGGCTGCCTTCGACCACGTGATGATCCCCGTCACCTCCACCCTTTCAGTGGAGATCGAACCCGCCGATGCAGTCGCGCGTAACGCCGCTGCCAATGGGCAAAGCGCAGACGAGGTGTTCGATGCGCTTGCCACGGGGTGCTGGTATGGAAGGACAAGGGACGGAGCGCAAGCCGCTGCCGGCAACACCCTCTACACCTTCTGGACGAACATTTATTGGTGCGCGTCAGGCAGCACCGTCACGTCCGTGCGCATTCACGAGGCAGATGGCGAGACCAAGACCATCGGTTGGCGTTATGACGGCGTCAAGTCCTCAGGCGCTTAGGTAATTAGCAACCAGGGACGCGGCTGGGCGAAGCACCGTTTCATCCTCGGCGTTGGCGGCTGGGATGTGAGCCATCCCGAGCACTGCCTGCGCGCCAAGGGTACAGCTTCTGGTACGGCCAGCGGCGATCGGGTATGCTCTGTCCTCTAATAGTTGCCAGCACCTGGTGAGCCAGAGCAGGGGGCCCGGTTACGATGGATTTGCCGGTCGAACGAAACGCAGGGTGGAGTTCGCGTGAGCTCCTCAGTGTCGCGTTAGTTCTCGCAGCTACGGTAACGCTGGTGGTCAACTTTGTAATCGCAGTGCCAGTATCGTTAGTTGCGGCCATTGCAAGTGCCCGGGGGGCTAGGGCGTCCAAAGACCATCGAGCCCTCCACCTCGTGACGCTATCGCTCAGCCTCGTGCTGTTCGCTGCGTCCGTGATCATGGTGTTTGTGCTGCTTCCAGCCGGATCGCTCCCGCAAATCGACACGACAGTGGTGCCGGCGAGCTAATCGATTGGTCGACCGGGAACGACAAAGGCATCACTAATGATCGTGAAAGGAGCCGCAGTCGACATCCGCAGCTCCTTTCACGATCATTACATTTGATGTGGCCAGCACGGTGACAGTGTGTGGAGAGCCGTGGCGGTGGCCAAGGCGGGGCCGATCCGATTTCTCCGACATGGCCAACCCGCATGATCAGCGGGGGCTCCGCCCTCGCCCGCTGCTTCGTCCCGAAGGAATGACCAGCAACCGGGGACCTGGCCCGCGATTGTGACGTAGCTGCGGCGACGTTCCGTCAGAGTCCGTAGACGTCCGCTGCCGTTCGTCGCCGTAGTCACTCAGTTGGTCACCCTCCGGGCGTGTGCCTCAGAACCCCGGCCGCGAGCGGACCTGCTTCTCCAGCAGGTAGGTGGAGTTGTCCGACTCGTTGGCCTGCACGCTGATGACGCGCCATCCGTCGTCGGCGGCCTTGTTGAGGTGAACGGTGTCGTAGCTCTCGGCAGTCCACTCCTCCTGTCGGCCGTCCGGCCCAATGAACGCCGCCGTGCGGAAGCCGTCCTTGGAGTACGTGAAGAGCTGGGCGTAGGCGTACTGACTCATCAAACGATCTTACCGGCCTCCACCGTGGATCTGCTTCACCGCTTGCGCCCCTCCAAGCCATCCCGTCTGCCGCCGACCCGCCCGTCTGGGGAGCGGGCCACCGCCCGGCCCGCCACGTCAAGCGGACCTTGACGCACGGTCGGACGCTGGCGGGTCGGGCGGTGGTCTGCTCGGCTCGCCCGGGTCGTCGGCTGGCGGGATGGCCCGCGCAACCACCCACGGACCGTGACCCGCAGACGGAGCCCCGGCCATCCTGGAGTCGTTGCGCCCCCGCCGGAGGCGCAGTAACCGCAACCGCTCCGCCCGCCGCGACCTGCCACGCGGACCCGGCGTGCCCTCCCCTGCGCCGCGTCGCCCCGGCGCGGCGCGGCCGGCTGCCGGCGACGAATCTCTACCACTTCCACACCCGTCCCGTCTGCGGCGGCCCCCCCGGGCTTCCCGCTCTCCGCGCCAGCCGCCGGGCGTGTTGCGTGGCCGGAGTCGGAGCGCCAGCGGAGCGACGGACGCGCGCCCAGGCGGCGGCGCGTGCGGCCCGTTCAGGGCCGCCTTGATAGACGTACAGAAAGTCCTCCCACACCGGCCGGCAGCCGGCCGTCCCTCCTCGGGCCAGCGCGATTCACGACGGGTTGACGCGTCGGTACCCGGTGCTACTCTGGCGGTCGTCGAGCACGCCAGTGCGGCCTTCCTGCCGGATCGCTGGGCTCGACCACGGAGATGCTGAGCGGCCTTCCTGCCGCTGATGCGGGCCACGTCCCGCCGGTTCTCGATCACGCTGGCCGCGATGTCGGCCCGGAATCCGCTGAGTGGCCCAGCACGGCCTTCCCGCCGTCACGATGGCCCGGATTCGCTCTTCGACGGGTGGGGCTCGCCTGCGGCAACCCGCCGGATGCCGACCTTCAGGCACCCCACCCGTCCCGGCATGAACCAGCACGGCAACCGGACCGCGCCTCAACGGCGGTCGGCCACACCCGCCCTCCGGCGTCAGCCGCCCTCCACGGCGGTGCCAGGAGACACCACGAACACCACCGACGTACAGCGTTCCGACGACCGGTGGCGATTCGTCGCCCGTCCCTGCCACCCGCTCTGAGGAGAGAGACCGTGTCCACCCTGCACCGTCCCGGCGTCGCCGCCGGGCGTGACGCCCAGGCCCTGCACCGGGCCACCACCCCCGACTACTTCGGCTGGTTGGAGCACACCCGGACCGCCGGGGGCTGTGCCCGTCCGATCCGGCTGACTGGCACCATGACCGCCGTCGACCGGGGCACCGGCCGGGTCCTGGCCGAGCAGCACACCGACGAGCTGCCCGATCGGGTGCTCTACAAGGCGTGCGGCAATCGGCGTGCCGCCCAGTGCCCGGACTGCTCCTGGGTCTACGCCGGTGACGCCTTCCAGGTCGTCCGCTGCGGTCTGACCGGCGGCAAAACGGTCCCTGCCTCGGTGGCGCGGCATCCGGTCGTCTTCGCCACCTTCACCGCGCCGTCGTTCGGCGCGGTCCACCACCGGCACGTACCTCGGCACACCTGTGCCGACCGGCGGCGCTGCGACTGCCGACCGGCCCCCTGCCACGCCCGCCGCGATGCTGTCACCTGCCCGCACGGGCGGCCCGGTGGCGTGCTTCGCCCGTCATGACTCCGCTGATCCGCAGCTCGGTCGGCCGCTCTGCCTGGACTGCTACGACCACGATCACCAGGTCGTCTGGAACGTCTTCGCCGGTGAGCTGTGGCGACGCACCAAGCAGGCCGTCGAGCGGTACCTTGCCGCCCTCTGCCGCCGACGCGGCATCCCGAGGGTCGAAGTTGTCACGGACTCCGGCCGGGTTCGGCGGGTGCCGCCGGTGCGGGTGTCGCACGGGAAGGTCGCCGAGATGCAGCGCCGGGGCGCTGTGCACTTTCACATCCTGCTGCGCCTCGACGGGGTCGACCCCGACGACCGGCACGCCCTGGTCCCGCCGCCGGTCGGGATCACTGTGGACGACCTCCTTGCCGCCGTGCACGCCGCTGCCGGGCAGATCACCTTCGCTACCCCGCCGCATCCCGACCGGTCGCAGGGCTGGTCGATCGCCTGGGGTGAGCAGGTCGACGTGCGCCGTATCGGCACCGGCGACGGGGACGTGACCGACGCCAGGGTGGCCGCCTACCTGGCCAAGTACGCCACCAAGGCCACCGAGGTCACGGGCCACTGCTCCACCCGGCTCACCCCGGACAGCGTCGACGCCTACGCCGATCCGGAGGGCGACCACCTGGCCCGGCTCATCGACGCCTGCTGGCGACTCGGCCGCCCCACCCGGCACCGCACCAGCGACACCGTCGCCCAGGACGAGGACCGTCAAGGCGGCCTTGACACCACACCCGATGTCTACGCCGGGCTGCGGCGGTGGGCGCACATGCTCGGCTACGGCGGTCACTTCCTCACCAAGGCCCGCCGGTACTCGGTCACCTTCGGGCTGCTCCGCGACACCCGCGCCACCTACCGCCGCGCCGATGACAGCTCCGTCACCGTCGGCACCCTGGCCTTCGTCGGCTCCGGGTGGCTGACCGACGGGGATGCCCTGCTCGCCAACACCGCCGCCGCCCAGCACCGGGAACGCAGCCGCGTCGGCCGGGAGGAACTCGCCCACGAGCTGTGGTCGGGGGTGGCGGCGTGAACCGATCCCTCACCCCGCGCTGGTACTCCCCCGCCGAGGTCGCTGTCCTGCTCGGCTTCGGCATCTCCAAGGTCAAGATGAAGATCGCCACCGGCGAGCTGCGCTCCATCAAGGACGGCAAGTACCGCCGCATCCTCCCCGAATGGGTCGACGACTACATCCGCGACCAGGTCGAACGGCAGGAGGCCGCCTGATGCCCGGACGTTCCCGCGCCAACGGGGAAGGGTCGATCTTCCCGTACCGCAACGGCTTCGCCGCGTACGTCTGGGTCATCAAGCCGGACGGGAAGCGGACCCGCAAGTACGTCTACGGCAAGACCCGCGACGCCGTGCACGACAAGTGGATCAAACTGCACCAGCAGGCCAAGGCGGGACCGGTGGCGACAAGCGTGCCGACCGTGGGCAGCTTCCTCGCCTACTGGCTGACCGAGATCATCGAGCCGAACCGGGCGCCGCTGACCTTCGCCACCTACGAGACGTTCGTCCGGCGCTACATCGTCCCCGGCCTCGGGGGAAAGCGGCTCGATCGGCTCCAGGCGCGGGACGTGCAGACCTGGCTGAACCAGGTGGCCCGCACCTGCCAGTGCTGCGCCCAGGGCAAGGACGCCGCCCGCCGCAAGGAAATGCGCCGCTGCTGCGCGGTCGGCCGGTGCTGCCAGGCGGTCCCGTCGACACGCACGGTCAGCGACGTCCGGGCCGCGCTACGGGCCGCCCTCACCCACGCTCAGGCCGAAGACCTCATCACCAGGAACCCGGCCGTGCCGGTCACCCTGGCCACCGTCCGCCGTCGCCGCGGCAAGTCCTGGTCGAGCGACGAGGCACGCCGCTTCCTCGAATCGGCTCGCGCCGACTCCGATCCGCTCTACGCCGCGTACGCCCTGGTCCTCGTCACCGGCCTGCGCAAAGGCGAAGCCCTCGGTCTCACCTGGGCCGACGTCGACCTCGACGCCGGGGAGCTGACCATCGGCCGCCAGCTCCAACGCGTACGCGGGCAGCTCCTGCACCGCGACACCAAGACCCAGGCGTCCGACGCCACCCTCCCACTGCCCGACATCTGCCTGACCGCACTCCGACTACGCAAACACCAACGCGACGACGCACGAGCGACGGCCGGTAAGGCGTGGCACGACAACGACCTCGTCTTCACCACCCGCTACGGCACGCCAATCGAGCCGCGCAACTTCCAACGCTCCTGGCAGACCCGCTGCGACAAGGCGGCAGTCAAGCCGATCACCGTCCACGACGCGCGGCGGACCTGTGCCACCCTCCTGGCCGACCTCGACGTCCACCCGCGAGTAGCCATGCAGATCCTCCGGCACGCCCGCTTCTCGGTAACGATGGAGATCTACACGCAGGTCTCCTCGCAGGCGACCAGAGACGCCCTCAAGCGGCTCGGTGAGTCCCTGACCCGATGACGAACTGCTGTACTTCGCTGCTGTACGGGCAGCAGAAAGGCCACCTCCCGGAGCCGGGAAGTGGCCTGAGCTGCGTGGGCGATACTGGGATCGAACCAGTGACCTCTTCGGTGTGAACGAAGCGCTCTCCCGCTGAGCTAATCGCCCTCAGCGCGGATGACTCTACCCGATCGTGCGACCGGACCGCGAACCCGGGGTCAGTGCGTCGCGAAGTAGTGCATGACCTGGGCGATCACGTCGATGTCGAGGCTGAGTTTGATCGAGATCAGGGCCACTGCGCCGACGAAGACGATGCCGACGGCACCGAGCAGGAAGCGTACGGCAAGTGATTGTCGCTTCACCCAGTTGGCCCAGCCGTGGACGTGGCGGCGGGTGAAGGTGAGCAGGCGTTTGGCCCAGTGGAACTCGACGGCCCAGATGCCGAGGCCGGCGATCACGATCAGCCAGCCGGGGCCGGGTAGCGGGATGAGCAGGATGCCGACGGCGACGACGAGGGCGCCGAGCACCCCGATGATGACCCGCAGGGCGAGTCGGCCGGTGGGGTTGGATCGGATCAGTGCGAGAGTGGTGGATATCCGACGGCGCCAGCGGGGTGGGTCACGTCGTTCCGGCATGGTGACTCCCCTCCTCTCGCGCCGTACGGCCCGGCTCGCCTGCACTCGTTCATCCTGCATGAGGGGGTGGTTACCCCGTCGGGCGGGAGCTTGCCCGTTGGCAGGGCGGCGTGAATTGCGGCGGCTGCGGTCGCCGCCTGTCGGTCGGCGTTCGGCTGTTGACCGGCCGCGCTGGCCCTCCTGCTTTTCTGGCACCCCGTACCCCCGCTGTTCGTCTCGCGGATCGCGACGATCGACGGATCCGCCGTGCCGTGGGATCCACTCAGGATCACTCAGCGGCCATTTCACCACCTAGTGTGGCGCGGGCCCGTCACTGTAACGGCCGACTGGACGTTACCGGAGTAAGTCGACGACTGAACCACCCGATGCCGGGCGGGATCTACGCACTGGGCAGAACCGGAAATCCTAGATGAATTTTCACATTCTCGTGGCCTTTCCGACCCCCTTCCCACCACTGGGTGAAGTCAGCGTATGGCGGAGCGTAGCCAGGAGTAGCGGCTGAGTATGGGAAAAGCGGGACACGCGCGTTCCGCACGCGGTGCCGGGGGGAGAACGTCCATGAGTGTCATCCGACCGACGACCGTTGAGGTCGAGACGTCGCTAAGGCTAGTCGCGCCTGACGCCACCGCCTTGCCGGTGCGTGCCAGTCTGCGCTACGACCCTGCTGACCCGTATGCGGTCCATGTCCTGTTCCATGCCGAATCGGCTGGCGGCGAGGCGGTGAGTTGGTCGTTCGCCCGCGAGCTGTTGGTCACCGGGCTCGACGAACCGGCCGGCATCGGCGACGTCCGGGTCTGGCCATGGGCCACTCCGCGCGGCGACTTCGTCGCGCTGGCGCTGTCGTCGCCGGACGGCAACGCCCTGTTCGAGGTGCCGCGCAGCGTGCTGGTGCGGTTCCTGCGGCGCACCTACGTCGTCGTTCCGCGCGGTCGCGAGGCCGAGCACCTGGACGTCGACACCGCGGTCAACCGGCTGCTCGCCGGGCGCTGACCACGACCCACGCCAGGGCCGCGCAGACCTTCGGGGTCCGCGCGGCCCCAGCATGTCCGACGGTACGCGGGCAGCCTCCCGCCATCGTCCACGCACCCGGATCCCCCGCCCGGTCGCCGGCTCAGCCGTGCGTGGTGATGCCCCCGTCGACAGGGATCACCGCACCGGTCAGGTAGGCGCCGGCCCGCGACGCCAGGTAGATCGCGGTGCCCGCCATGTCCTCGGGTCGACCGATTCGTCCCAGTGGCACCTGCGACTCGATGGCGGCCCGTGACCCCGGGTCGTCAAGCGCGAACGCCATCATCCTGCTCTCGAACGGGCCGGGCGCGATCGCGTTGACGGTGATCCGCTCGCCGGCCAGCTGGTGGGCCAGGCTGCGGGTCAGCATGTGCACCGCCGCCTTGGTCGCCGAGTAGGCGTACACCTCCATCGACGGCACCCGCAGACCGTCGACCGAGCCGATGTTGATCACGCGGGCCGGGTCGTCGTCGGTGGCGGCGGCCCGCAGCACCGGCAGCAGTGCGGTGGTCAGCCGGAAGACGGCCTTGACGTTGATCGCCCAGAGCTTGTCGAACGCGCTCTCCGGGTACTCCTCCAGCGGTGCGCCCCACGTCGCGCCGGCGTTGTTGACAAGCACGTCGAGGGTGTCGACCCGCTCGCGTACCGTCTCGGCGAGCGCCTGGGCGGCCTCGTCGCGACTCAGGTCGGCGGGGATCGCCTCGCACCTGCCGTACGCGGACAGTTCCTCGGCCACCGCCGCGCAGGCCTCCGCCTTACGGGACGAAATGATCACGCGTGCGCCGGCCTCGACGAAGCCTCGGGCGATCATCAGCCCGATCCCCCGCGTCCCGCCGGTGACCAGGACCGTCTTGCCGTGGACCGAGAACAGATCGGTCATGCCCATCCTCTCGCAGGCCGGCCTGCCGGCCGGGATCGGCGACCCGGGCCCGCGCGAGCAGCACCGCGGCCGGGTCGCTATCGATCGGAACCTAGTCGTCGCGTCCGGCCGCGACAAGCCGGCACGGAGACGCGGACGCGCGGGCCGGAGAAGATGCATACCGCTGGCTGTCGGGCTAACGTCGCTGGTGATGGTCGCTCCCGGTCACCTCTCCCCCGCCCGGCTCGATCCCTCTGGCGAGATCGAAACGGTCACGCTCTGCAGTCTCGCGCCCGACCCACGGTGGCGCCGGCCGATGCTGCTCGACCGGGAGCTGATCGTGCTGGCGACCAGCGGTCACGGGTACGCCGAGGTCGACTTCCGTCCGCTGCCGTGTCGGCCCGGCACGCTGCTGCGGGTACGCCCCGGCCAGGTGTTGCGCTGCGCCCTGCCCGACCTGGACGCCACTGTCATCCGCTGGCACCCGGAGGCGCTGCACGGGTTGGACGTCGCCGACGACGACGGGCCGGCCTGGTTCCAGCTCGCCGGGGAGGACGAGGACGCGGTCATCAACGAGGTGAGCCAGTTGACCGTGGACGCCCGCCGGCACCGGGACACTCCGGCCGGTCGGAGCCTGCTGCGCCATCAACTGACCGTGCTGCTGCTGCGGTTGAGCATGCTGCCGAACGGCGACTGGCGGCCGTCGCGTCCGGAGGAGGTCACCTTCCAGCGTTTCCGGCGCGAGGTCGAGATCGGGTTCGCGCACAGCCGTCGGGTCGAGGATTACGCCGACCGGCTCGGCTGCTCGGTGCGTACGCTCACCCGGGCCTGCCTGGCGGTGACCGGGCGTAGCGCGAAACAGGTGCTCGACGAGCGGGTGGCGCTTCAGGCCGGTCGGCTGCTCGCAGCCACCGACGAGCCGATCGCGCAGATCGGTCGACAGCTCGGCTTCACCGAGCCGACCAACTTCGGTCGGTTCTTCACCCGCGAGGTCGGGGTCAGTCCGGGCTCGTTCCGCGCCGCCCGCGACCAACGCGGACCGGGTCCGATGGTCCGTCCGCGTACCCCGGTCGACGCCCGGAGCGACAGTCACCAGGGGTGACGAACGAGTTCGACCCGGCCCGGCGGCGCTGCCGGCGGGACGGATTGGGCATGATGGCAGGGTGCAGATCTCCGCGCGTGGCGACTACGCGGTACGGGCGGCGCTGAGCCTGGCGGCCGCGTACCCGGCACTGCTGTCCACCCAGACCATCTCCGCGGAGCAGGACATGCCGCGCAAGTTCCTGGAGGCGGTGCTGGCCGACCTGCGTCGGGCCGGTGTCGTCCGCGCCCAGCGCGGGGCGGAGGGCGGCTACGCCCTGGCCCGGCCGCCCCGGGAGGTGACCGTCGGCGCGGTGCTGCGGGCGGTGGAGGGGCCGCTGGCCGGCGTACGGGGTCTGCGTCCCGAGGAGACCAGCTACGAGGGTGTGGCGCAGCACCTGCCCGGCTTCTGGGTGGCCGTCCGTGCCTCACTGCGCCGGGTGGTCGACGAGGTGAGCCTGGCGGACGTGCTCGGTGGGCGGTTGCCCGCCCACGTGCGACGGCTGACCACCCAACCCGACGCCTGGGAGCCTCGCTGATCCGCCGCCGCCGTCACCCGATGGCCGGCGCCGCCGTGACGTAGCCGCCGGGCCGGTGCAGCAGTGGGTCTCCGTCGACACCGACGGAGAGCGCCAGCGGCTCGGCGACGACAAGCGTGTGGTCGCCGACGGGAATCCGGTGCACCACCCGGCAGAGCAGTCGGCCCAGCACGCCGGTCAGCAGCGGCAGCCCGAACGGGCCGGCCTCCCAGTAGGGGTACGCGGCGAACGGGTCGATGCCGGGTGTGGCGAAGACGGTCGCCGCTTCGGTCTGGTTGGCGGCGAGCAGATGTACGGCGACGTGCTCGGCCCGGTCCAGCACCGGCGCGCTGGGCGCGGCGGTGTCGTGGCTGAACGACACCCGTGGCGGGTCCAGCGACACGGTGGTGAAGCTGGTCGTGGTGAAGCCGGCTCGTGGTGTCGCGCCGAGGCCGCCCAGGCAGGCGGACCGACTGTTCCGGGCCATCGCGGTGACCACGGTGACCGTGCCGACCTGCTGCTGCCGCAGCCGGTCGAACAGATCCCGATCCACCGGTCGCAACTGGTCGACGCGGTCCCGCCCGGCGGTGCTCACGCCGGTGTCGATGTCGCGCCGCGGCAGGATGGTGTTGCTGGCGCGCAGAGGTGCGGGGTGTTGCATGAGGGGTCCTCTCCGGTGCGCGAGATCGAGCGAGCTCCCGGCACCATCAAAATGTGAGACAGATGCCGCCAGCTCCCCACAACATCGATCCAAGCAGCATTGACTGCTTGGCAAAACCCATCTGATAAATGGGATATTCGGGTTGTGGTGAGGCGACGGCCTCCACTGGAGATGAGCGGCGTTTGCCGCGTGGGCGTTACGGGCATCTTCGAGCGCGCAGGGGACGCGACGAAGGGAGGCCCGCAATGGGTCTGATGTTCCGCAAGCGCAAGAAGTTCGGGCCGCTGATCCTGAACTTCACCCAGAACGGCTTCTCGTCCTGGAGCATCAAGCTCGGACGATGGTCCTGGAACTCGCGGGCCAAGGCGCACAGGGTTGACCTACCCGGCCCGCTGTCCTGGAAACAGGACAAGTCCCAGGCGTGAGGTTCCGAGGTTGAGCGGGGCACCGGTCCGGTGCCCCGCCCTGCTGTCGGGACTCCATGTCCCGGCAGGGGAAATGACCGATCGACCCGATGCGCGACAGGCCAAATCAGACAATGGAGAGATGCCACAGAAACCGGACCATCCGAAGGAGTTTCGGCGGGCCGGGCTGGCCTGTGCCCTGCTGCTGGTGACCTACTTCGTCATACCGGTGGAGCCCGACCTCAACACCGCGCGGATCGGCGTACGCCTCGGCCTCACCCTGTCGATGGTGGGCGCGGTGGCCTGGCTGGTGACCAGCCAGGTGCGTCGCCAACTCGTCGCCGGACCGGCCCGGGAGGCCCGGTCGCTGGCGCACCTGGCGATAGCCCTGGTCGCCGGGCTGCTCGCCTTCGCCCTCGCCGACTTCGTCGTGGCCCGGGCCGCCCCGGCACAGTTCGTCGACCTGGAAACCCGGATCGACGCGCTCTACTTCGCGCTGACCACCTTGACCACCGTCGGCTACGGCGACGTGCACGCCGAGGGTCAACTGGCCCGAGGGCTGGTCATCGTGCAGATGCTGTTCAGCATCGGGGTGATCGCCACCGGGGTGTCCCTGGTGGTCAGGCAGTTGACCGGACGGCCGTGACCAGCACGTCGCCACCGAGGCGGCCCTGCTGCGGATCGCGGCTCACCTGCCCCGTGTCGAGCAGTCCGGTCAACGCCCGGACCGCGTCCGTCGCCCGGTAGGCGGTGTCGGTGACCGCGTGCCGGCGCAGTTCGGTGACCGTACGCGGGCCGTGCCGGACCAGTTCGGCAAGCAGCACACCGGCCAGCGGCGCGACGTCCACCGGCAGGTCGGCTCGCAGCGGCGCGCCGACCGGGTCACGCAGCGCCGCCCCGGTCGCCCACACCGCCTCCTTGAGCGCCTCCAGGTTGCGGTCCGAGCCGGTGCCGAACCCGATCCGCCCTGCGGTGTCGACCAATTCCACCTCGGTCACCAGCGGGAACCCGGCGTCGGCAAGGGCCGGCCGCAGCGACGTGCCCGCGCCGGAGAACACCAGCGCCTCGGCGGGCCGGCCGGTCGCGGCGGCGGAGAGCGCCGCCGGGTCCAGCGCTCCCCCGGCGCCCAGGTAGGACAGGACCGGGGCACCGGCGGCACCGGCCGCCCGCAGCGCCACCGACAGTCGACCGGGAGCGCCGGGAGCGCCCGGCATCAGGTGCACCGCCACCTGTGGCGGCAGCTGGGCCTCGACGGCACCGAGGCGGGCCGGCAGGTCTTCGGTGCCGTCGGCCAGCACCAGCACGGAGAGCCGGCAGCCGCGCAGCCGGTCGCCGTGCTCGCCGATCACCCGCAGCGCGATCTCGGCCGGGCGGGCGTCGTCCCCGGCGTACACGATGGCGAGGGTGGCCCGCCGGGCGCGCTGGCACGCCCCGGTCAACCACCCACCCAGATACCGCTCCCAGACCCGCAGACCCACCACCCTCCCGTTCTACCCCACCGAACCCGGCTGCGGCCGGTCAGGGGCCACTGAGGGGGTGATGTGGTCAGACGGGGACCGAGATGCCGACGCCGCCGCGGGTGGTGCCGCCGTAGCGGGCGATCTCGGCGGACAGGTCGAGCCGGCCGATGCGGGTGCGGGCGGCGAGCGCGGCGTCGTCGAGCCGGTCGGCGGGCACCAGCCACACGATCTCGAACTCCAGTCCGTCGGGGTCCCGACCGTAGAGGCTCTTGGTGGTGCCGTGGTCGGAGGCGCCGACGAGGGCGTCCGCTGCGGTCAGCCGGCGGGCGGTCTCGGCCAGTTCGTCGAGGGTGTCCACCTCCCAGGCCAGGTGGTACAGGCCGACGGTGGTGCGGCCGGCGGTCGAGGGACGGGCCTGCGCGCCGAGGGCGAACAGGCCGAGATCGTGATCGTTTGTGGAACCGGGCGCCTGGAGGAAGGCGGCGCCGCTGAAACCCTTCGGGGTCATCGGGACCAGTCGGAAGCCCAGCACGTCGCGGTAGAACGCGACGCTGCGGTCAAGATCGCTCACGTAGAGCACGGCGTGGTTGAGGCGGTGGATTCCCATGCCATGACATTAGCGCGATTTGATTGAGCGTTCAACTACCTCGACTATGATGGCGGTCATGACCCGCTGGCTTGATCCGGACGAGCAGCGCACCTGGCGTGCGTTCCTGGCCGCCTCCCGGGCGTTGATGGACACCCTCGACCGTGAACTGCAACGCGACGCCGGGATGCCGCACGCCTACTACGAGATCCTGGTCCGGCTCTCCGAGGCACCCGAGCGTCGGCTGCGGATGAGCGAACTGGCCGACGTCACCGGCTCCTCCCGCAGCCGGCTGTCCCACGCGGTGACCCGGCTCGAAGCGGCCGGCTGGGTGCGCCGCGAGGACTGCCCGACCGACCGACGTGGGCAGATCGCCTGGCTCACCGACGACGGTTTCGCCACCCTGGCCGCCGCCGCGCCCGGCCACGTCGAAGGCGTACGCCGACACCTCTTCGACGCACTCAGCCCAGCTCAGGTGGACCAGCTGCGGCGCATCAGCGAGGCGCTGACCGATCACCTGAACCAGCCATGACCGGATCCTGACCGAACCGCTACGGCGCGGGACTTGTACATAACGTCGTCGGATGAGCACGATGGGGCGTGCCTTCCGGCTTCGGTGAACTGACTGATCAGGCTCACGACCTGGTCTCCGCCGGCGACCTCGCCGGCGCCCAACGGCTGCTCGCCGACGCGTTGACCGGCGCTGACCCGCGCCCGGCCCACGCCACACCCGAGCTGGCCGAGGCGGCGAGCCTGCATGCCCGCGTCCTGGTCGCGCTCGGCGAACCACACTCGGCCCGAGGCTGGGCCGCCTTCGCGTACGCCGCCACCACCGGTCTGCACGGCCGCTCAGACCCGCGTACGGTCGCCGCCGCCGCGACCCTCGCCGCGGTGCTGCATCGGGTCGGCAGCTGGTCCCGAGCCGCGCGGCTCTACCAGGAAGTCATCATCGAACTCACCGCGACCGACGGCCCCGAGTCACTGCGGGTGCTGGCCGCGCACGCCGACCTGGCGACCGTGGAGTACGCCCGCGGCCAGTGCCAGGTCGCCCGCGACCGCCTGCAGGACGCCTGGGAACTGCACCGCGAGGTATACGGCGACGGTCACCCGAGCGGAATCAAGATGCTGGCCCGGCTCGGCTCCATGCAACGCGACTGCGGGCAGTTCAGCGAGGCACACGACAACCTCGCTCTCGCCCGCGAGTTGAGCCGCCAGCACCTGGCCCCGGACGACCCGCTGACCGCACAGGTGGCGGCCCTGGCCCGCGCCGCGGCCAACCCGGATCACGTCTGCGCCGACAACCCGCCGGTCAGCAACGAGGACCCGGTCGTGCCGGCCGCCCGCACCCCACCGCCGGGCGACACCCCACCGACACCACAGTGGCCGGTCGACCCACCGGAGCCCGCCACCGCCCCGCCCGCCGACGGTCCGGTGTGGCCCACTGACGGTCCGCCCGCTGACGATCCGGCCTGGCCCACTGACGGTCCTCCCGCCGACGGTCCGGCCTGGCCCGCTGACGACTCGGGGTGGCCGGCGCAGCAGGATCCGGCGACGTCCCACCCTTCGGTCGAGGAACAGCACCCCGTCGAGGGCTACCACCCCAGCCACGGGTACCACCCGGGGAGCCCACCACCTGCCGGCGCAGCCTCGCCGGTCCCCACGCCACGCCAGCCCGCCGAGGGCCCGGCCGGTCCACCGGACGACTGGTGGACGCCACCGACCACCGACCAGCACCCCGACCCGTACCCCGGCACCGACCGGGACGCGTACGCCGATGCGTACGCGGACACCGCCCGGGACCCGTATGCCGACCCGTACCCGGACACCGCCGCGGACCCGTACACCGACCGGGATCCCTACGCCGCACCGGACCCGTACGCCGCACCGGACCCGTACCGCACCGACCGGGACTCGTATGCCGCGGCGGATCCGTATGCCGACGAGAGCGGGCGGACGGCGGGGGCGGCCGACCCGTACGCCGACCGGAGCACCTCGGTCCCGCCGAGCGTGGTGGGCCTGACCGGGCCCGCGCCGCAGGCGCCCGGGGTCTACCGGCTGCGTCGGGTCGACGAGCCGCCGCAGTCCGGGCCGCCGTCGCGGCTGCTCCCGGTGCCGGTGCGCCGCGCCGCCCCGCCGACCCCGCGCCAGCCCAACCGGATGGTGCCGATCGTGGCCGCCGGGGTGGCCGTGGTGCTGCTCGGGACCGCCGCGGTCATCGCCGGGATGTCCCGGCTCGACAGCGGCACCGACCCGGGCGCGCCCGCCACCAGCGGCGTCCCGGGCAGTGCGCCGGTCACCACGGCGCCGCAGGCGTCCATCTCCCCCGGTGCCCCGCCCACCGGGCTCGCGTTGCGCGACAACCGGGACAGCGTGACGTTGAGTTGGGAATACCCGGCCGGCAGCGAGGGGCCGGTGATCGTCTCCGGAGGCCGGGCGGGGCAGCCGCCCAGCCCGTTCGCCGATCTGCCCGCCGGCACCGACAGCTTCGTGGTGTACGGGTTGAACCGCAGCCTCGACTACTGCTTCACGGTGGCGGTCGCCTGGTCCACCGACGTGGTGGCCCGCTCGGAGCAGGTCTGCACCGACCGTAGCTGACGGTCACCGCCGTGGCCGCGCACGCGAGGGTGTGACGGTCACCCGCCGACTGGTTTCGTCGGTGCCCGGCGCGGTATCTTTATCCGTTCAGGCAACAAAAAGAACGGCGATAAAAGCCGTTCCTATCTCGGAGACTAGCCAATTGGGAGACGGATTGTCAAGGCACTCCGACGGTTCGCCGTCCGACGACGAGATCGGCCGCGAGCAGGAGTACGTCTCGATGCTCTACCAGCGCCTGGACGGCCTGCGGGAGCAGGCGTCGCAGCGGCTGACCGAGGAACTGCGGCTGACCGGTGGCACATTGCAGGCCCGTTCCCAACGCGACAGCGCGGTACGGATGTACGCCGACCAGGTCGAGCAGTTCTCGGCGGTGGAGAACGGTCTGTGTTTCGGCCGGCTGGACACCGACGACGGCGCACGCCACTACATCGGCCGGATCGGCATTTTCGACACCGACGGTGACTACGATCCGCTGCTGATGGACTGGCGCGCCCCGGCCGCCCGCGCCTTCTACCTCGCCACCGCCGCCAACCCGCAGGGCATCCGGCGGCGGCGGCACCTGCGGACCCGGCAACGCAAGGTGATCGGCCTCAACGACGAGGTGCTCGACCTGAACACCGCCTCCCCCACCGCCCACGAGGAGTTGACCGGCGAGGCGTCGCTGCTTGCCGCGTTGAACGCCGGCCGTACCGGGCGGATGCGCGACATCGTCGAGACCATCCAGGCCGAGCAGGACCGCATCATCCGCGCCGACCTGCCCGGGGTGATGGTGGTGCAGGGTGGCCCCGGCACCGGCAAGACGGCGGTGGCGCTGCACCGGGCGGCGTACCTGCTCTACACCCACCGGCGGGAACTGTCGACCCGCGGCGTCCTGCTGGTCGGCCCGAACCTCACCTTCCTGCATTACATCTCCCAGGTGCTGCCCGCGCTGGCCGAGACGGGCGTGCTGCTGCGTACCCAGGCCGATCTGTTCCCCGGGGTGAACGCGCGGCGTGCGGAGCCGGCCACCACCGCGGCCGTGAAGGGTCGGCCGGTGATGGTCGAGGTCCTGACCAACGCGGTACGCGACCGGCAGCGGGTGCCCGACGAGCCGCTGGAGATCGAACTGCCGCAGCGGGAGATCCTGGTGCTCGATCCGGCGACCGTGCAGGCGGCCCGGGACCGGGCCCGCCGCAGCGGCCGGCCGCACAACCTGGCCCGCGCCGTCTTCGACATCGAGATCATCCACGCGCTGGCCGACCAGGTCGCCGAACGCATCGGCGCCGACCCGCTCGGCGGGGAGAACCTGCTCGAGGAAGCAGACCTCGCCGAGATTCGCCGGGAACTGCGCGAGGAGCCCGAGGTACGCGCCACCCTCGACGAACTGTGGCCGGTGCTCACCCCGCAACGCCTGCTCGCCGACCTGTACGCCGACACCGACCGGATCGCCACCGCCGCGCCGATGCTCACCGCCGACGAGCGGGCCGCGCTGCACCGCGAACCGGGCGGCTGGACTCCGGCCGACGTGCCGCTGCTGGACGAGGCGGCGGAGCTGCTCGGCGAGGACGATCGGGCCGCCGCCGCCCGCCGGGAACGCCTGCGCGCCATGCAACGCGAGTACGCCGAGGGCGTGCTGGAGATCGCCCGGGGCTCCCGGTCGATCGACGTGGAGGACGAGGCCGACGGCGGTGAGATCCTCGGCGTGACCGACCTGCTCGACGCCGACCAGCTGCTCGAACGTCAGGAGGAAGCCGACCGGCTGACCACCGCACAGCGGGCGGCGGCCGACCGGTCCTGGGCGTTCGGCCATGTGATCGTCGACGAGGCGCAGGAACTCAGCCCGATGGCGTGGCGGCTGCTGATGCGCCGCTGCCCGAGCCGGTCGATGACCATCGTCGGTGACGTGGCGCAGACCGGCGCGCTGGCCGGCACCCCGTCGTGGGCGCAGGCGTTGGCGCCCTACGTGGCCGACAGGTGGCGGCTGACGGAGCTGACCGTCAGCTACCGCACCCCGGCCGAGATCATGGCGGTCGCGGCGGAGGTGCTGGCCGAGATCGACCCGACCCTGCAACCACCCCGCGCCGTACGCTCCAGCGGCCGTACGCCTGTCGCTCGCCACGCCCCGGCCGACCGGCTGCCGGCGGAGTTGGTCGAGATCGTCACGGCGGAGGCCGCCGCACTCACCGACGGACGCCTCGGCGTGATCGTGCCGGCCGCCCGCGTCGACGACCTCGGTGCGACGGTGACCACGGCGCTTCCCGAAGCCACCGTCGGCGAACAACCCGACCTGGAGAGCCGGGTGGTCATCCTGACCGTCGCCGAAGCCAAGGGCCTCGAATTCGACTCCGTCATCGTGGTCGACCCCGACCAGATCGTCGCCGAGTCTCCCCGAGGCCGCAGCGACCTCTACGTGGCCCTCACCCGGGCCACCCAGCACCTCACCACCCTCACCCCTACCCCCTGACCCACCCCACCCTCGGTCGATCATGAGGTGGCGCGATCTGCACGTCGCCGCCTCATGATCGGTGCCGTGGGGCGGGGTGGGTGGGGCGGGTGGGTCAGTCGAAGTTGCCGACGTGGGTGGCGGGGGTCGACTGGTCGCTTGTGGAGCCGCCGCGTGGAGTGCTCATGCCACCGGTGGTGGCGTCACCCGTGGTGGTCGGGGCCACCTTGCCCCGGTGGCGCTCCGGTTGGCGGGCCACCCGCCGTACGCTCGCCGGACCGGCCGTACCTCCGGTGGTGGTGATCGCACCCTGTCCGCGGGTCGGACCGCCGTCACGCAGCACGTTGGGGTCGATCGGCACCTTCGCCGGATCGTCCGGGTCATCGCGCTGGATGGCGCTGTTCACGTCGGTGGGCGGCACCGTCACCTCGTCCAGCGCACCCTCGCCGTACACGCCGGCGGTGAGCCGCTCCTCGGCCCGACGGGCAGCGTCCTGTCGCAGGTCGTCCTCACGCATGATCCATCACCTCGCTCACGTGTCGATCCCTGAAGCGTGCCCGGCGACCACCCGGACAAACCCCGGACCCGCTGCTCGAACAGCCTTCACACCCGACCGGCAGGACAGGTGACGCGAGGCGGGACCGGACATTCGGCGGAGTCGGCGCGATGCCGGCCACAGGTGGACACCGGACGGGTCTGGCCGGCGGTTCCGGGGTTACTGCTGTCGAGCCACCGGGTAGACCCGTCGTGCCCCCGCCAGTACGCGAACCGTGCCGTGGCCGAAACGCGGTAGCGGGGCGAGGGATCGCAGGACTCATCGCATCCTGAGGAGGACAGATGAGCACGCAGGCTGCATCCACCAGGCCGATGAACCGTCCGGCGCAGGACGTTCAGCATCGTCAGGCCATGCAGGACATGCCCACCCGGCAGATGCCGGCGTACGACGGTCATCGGGAGCCGGCGCAGGCGCCCGGTACGGAGACCAAGCAGTCGTTCCTGACGACGGAATTCTGGATCTACGCGGCGGCCGTGGCTGCTGTGGTGATCGCAGCGTTCTGGCGAGGCACGACGGCCAACGGCCTGAACCTGAACAACCCGGGCCAGGCGTGGTTCTTCATCACCCTGCTGACCCTGGGTTACCTGGGTAGCCGTGGCCTGGCCAAGGCCGGTAGCCCCAAGCGTTCGGCCGAGGAGCGTAAGCGGGGGCGTTGATCGGGAAGCCCCAGCGGGCGTAGCAGACAGCCCCAGCGGGCGTTGAGCCCCGAGCATGACGCACGGTGGCCCTCCGGGAACGATCCCGGAGGGCCACCGTCCACTGTCGCCTGATCTGCACCCCGGCTCGACCGGGAGGCCGTCGGCTCCTAGAACTCCTCGAAGCCGCCGAAGTCGCCGCCGAAGTCCTCGCCACCGAAGTCACCGGCGGCCTCGGCGATCTCCTCTTCGCCACCCTCCAGGGCGTTGCCGATCATGTGACCGGCCACCATGCCGCCCATGGCGCCGAGCGCCGCGCCCGCGACGATCCCGCCCATGCCGGGGCCGCTGCGGTGGTGCTGCTGCGGGTGGCCGTACTTGTTGGGCGGGCCGTATCCGGGCGGAGCGCCGTAACCCTGCTGCGGGTAACCCTGGGCAGCGTGCGGGGCCGGGTAGCCCTGCGGCGGGTACCCCTGCGGTGGCACACCCTGCGGCGGGTAGCCGGGCGCGCCGCCGTAGCCCGGCTGCGGACCGTAACCCTGCGGCGGGCCGTACCCGGGCGCAGCGAAGTGCTGGCTGCGCATGCTGCCGTACCGTCCGACCGTCTCACCCAGCCAGCCGTCGACGACCTGCACCCAGTCCGGCCGGTCGGCCTCGGCGTGCGAGACCTGGTACCGGCCGAAGACGTCGTGACCCGGGTTGAGGAAGCCGCCGCGCTTGTCGCACTCCAGCACCACGTCCACGCCGTGCGGGTTGGTGACGAAGGTCAGCTCCAGCTCGTTGATGGTCTGCGCGTACTGCGGCGCGGCGAAGAACTCGATCTCCTGGTAGAACGGCAACGTCTGCTGTACGCCGTGGATGCGACCACGCTCCAGGTCGGCCGACTTGAACCGGAAGCCGAGCTGGAGGAACGCCTCCAGGATGCGCTCGTGCACCGGCAGCGGGTGCACGCTGACCTGGTCGAGGTCGCCCTTGTCGACCGCACGGGCGATGGACAGCTCGGTGCGCAGCCCCATCGTCATGCCGCGCAGCCGCTGGCCGTACACGTCGGTGATGGGGGTTTCCCAGGGCACCACCAGCTGGAACGGGATGGAGAGCTGCTGCTTGGGTGCGAGCTGGAACGCGCCGCTGATCGGGTGCCGGTGGAACTCCATGACCCCGGCGTACTCGCTGTCGCCGCTCTCGATCTCGACCCGGGTGACCAGACCGACGGCGATGTGCTCGATGTTCGCCGGGGCTTCCCCGCCTGTCAGGTTGACCTGGCCGTCGAGGGGCTGCCCTGGCCGGGTATGCGGATTGGCCAGGACGGTGTCCACACTGGGACCGCCCACCCCGAGCGCGCTCAACATCTTCTTGAAGACCATCGGTACTCCCGCTGGGGTCTGGTGCCCGGTCTCCCTTGAGGAGCGGACGCTGACGCTGGCACCCTATCGACTGCCGCTGTGAGGTCGCTGAAAACCGGCACGACACACAGCAAAAGCGGTCGGTACAGCCCCACCGGGCGCGGCGCTCGGCGGTGTTGCGGTGTCGGGAGCAACCCCGCCGGTGGCCGGGTCCTCCCGGACCCGGCCACCGGGGTCGTCAGCTCGCGGTGCAGGTCACCGTGGGTACGGAGTTGGTACCGGCCCAGCCGCCGATGAAGCCGAAGCTGGTGCTGGCACCGGCACCGAGCCGGCCGTTGTAGTCGACGTTACGGGCGGTCACCGTCGAGCCGCTGGTGCTGACCGTGGCGTTCCACGACTGGGTCACCGACTGGCCGTTGGCGTACGTCCACCGCACCGTCCAGCCGTTGATGGCGTTGAGCCCGGCGGTCACCCGTACATCGCCCTGGAAACCGCCCTGCCACTGGTTGGTGATCGCGTACGTGGCGGTGCAGCCGGCGCCCGGCGACGGGGTGACCGGCGGGGGCGTGGTCGGCGGGGGCGAGGTG
>NZ_PNOZ01000150.1:0-5067 GCF_002879555.1 Verrucosispora sp. ts21
GTGTGGGGGGCGGGGGTCGGGGGTGTTCTTGTTGGGCCAGAGGGACATGGCGCGTTCGGCCTGGGCGGTGATGGTGAGAGAGGGGTTGACGCCCAGGTTGGCCGAGATGGCGGCGCCGTCGACGACGTGCAGGCCGGGGTGGCCGTAGACGCGGTGGTACGGGTCGATGACCCCGGTCTCGGGAGTGGCGCCGATCACCGCGCCGCCGAGGATGTGGGCGGTCATCGGGATGTCGAACGGTTCGGTGAGCGCGCCGCCGGGCGTACCGCCGATCTCCTCGGCGAGCAGTCGGGCCGCCCGGTTGCCGGCGGGGATCCAGGTCGGGTTGGGGGTGCCGTGGCCGGGGGCGGCGACCAGTCGACGACCCAGCGGCCCGCGCCGCAGCCGGGTGGTGAGCGAGTTGTCCGCCGACTGCATCACCAGGGCGATCACCGTACGCTCCGACCAGTTGCGCACCAGCAGCAGCCGGGCGGCCTGCCAGGGATGCCGGACGAGTTGACCGAGCCAGCGGCGTACCCGGTGCGGCCCGCCGTCGACAAGCAGGGACTGCAGCAGAGCCATCGCGTTCGAGCCGCGCCCGTAGCGGACCGGCTCGATATGGGTCTGCGGGTCGGGGTGGAACGAGCTGGTGATCGCCACCCCCTCGGTGTAGTCCACTCCTGCGGCCCGGGCCCGGCGACGCGGCACCGAGGCGCCGAGGATGGCCTCCGAGTTGGTCCGGGTCAGCTTCCCCAGCGTCGGCGAGATGTTGGGCAGGGCACCACGCTCACGCATCTCGTGCAGCAGCTGTTGGGTGCCCAACGCCCCGGCGGCGAAGACCACCTGATCGGCGTGGATCACCTGCGGGCGCTTGCGCAGCCAGGCGCCGGTGCGTTCGGTGTGCACGGTGTACCCGTCGCCGGACGGCCGCACGGCGGTGACCGTGGTCAGCGGATGCACCTGGGCACCGAGTCGCTCAGCCAACCACAGGTAGTTCTTGACCAGGGTGTTCTTCGCGCCGTACCGGCATCCGGTCATGCAGGCGCCACAGTTGGTGCAGCCGGTACGCTCCGGCCCGGCACCGCCGAAGTACGGGTCGGCCACCCGCTCCCCCGGTCGCCCGATGTACACCCCGACCGGGGTGGCGTGGAAGGTGTCCCCCACCCCCATCCGGTCGGCCACCCGCCGCATCGCCCGGTCCGCGGCGGTGTGCAGCGGGTACGTGGTCACCCCGAGCATCCGCTTCGCCTGGGCGAAGTGCGGGGCGAGTTCGGCCCGCCAGTCGGTGATGTCCCGCCACTGGGGGTCGGTGTAGAAGGCGTCAAGCGGCTCGTACAGCGTGTTGGCGTAGACCAACGAGCCGCCACCGACCCCCGAGCCGGACAGCACCAGCACCCCGCCGCCGGCCCGCCGGTCGGCCGCCCGCAGCAGGGTGATCCGTTGCAGGCCGAAGCAGCCCAGCTTTGGCGCCCAGAGGAACCGCCGCAGTCGCCACGAGGTTTTCGGGAACTCCTCGTCGGCGAACCGTCGGCCCGCCTCCAGGACGCCGACCGAGTAACCCTTCTCGGCCAGCCGCAGGGCGGCCACGCTACCGCCGAAGCCCGACCCGATGACGACCACGTCGTACCGCATGCCTCGAATCATTACTCCCGAGTAGCCCTCGCGCCAGGAGCAGTGTGCGCGCAATCATGCTGCGCAGCCCGCCGGGAGAAGCCCACGCGGGTGATCGAAGCGACACCGAGGTCGACGCAACCCTGAGCCCACCTCACGGCGTTGTGTCGACAGGTGCTCGAAGAAGGCGGGGGAATGATGCTCGGAGAACCTCGGAGACGACTGACGCTTGTGCTTGCCGCCCTGGTCGCGGTGGCGGTGGTGGCCGTCGGCGCGGTGGTGATCACCCGGCTGGTCGGCACCGACCGGAGCACACCGACCGCCGGACCGACCGCCCCGAGCGCGTCGGCCGACGCGCCACCGAGCCCGAGCACCCCGCCGCCGGGTGCCGACATCACCGGCCCGCTCAACCTGCTGCTGGTCGGCATCGACACCCGGGTCAGCGTGCCGGGTTGGGAGCCGCACGCCGACGCGGTGCTCATCCTGCACGTACCGGCGGGGTTGTCCCGGGCGTACCTCTTCTCGCTCCCCCGCGACCTGGTGGTGGACGTCCCGGCGTTCAAGCCGGCCGGCTACCGGGGCGGGCGGACCAAGCTCACCAACGCGATGAGCTACGGCAGCCGGGTGCCGGACCGCCCGAAGCAGCCGGACCCGGCACAGGGGTACGAGTTGCTGAGCCAGGTGGTGAGCGACTACACCGGGCTGCGCATCGACGCCGGCGCGGTGCTCACCTTCGGCGGATTCGACGAGTTGGTGGACAGCCTCGGCGGCGTCGACATCCACGTCGACCAGCGGGTGGTCTCGCGGCATCGCCAGCCCGACGGCAAGCACCGCTCACCCGGGCCGGGCGTCGGCGGGTACGTCGGACCGCAGATGGTCTACGAGCCCGGCGATCGGCACCTCAACGGCTGGCAGGCGCTTGACTACGCCCGACAGCGCTACCTGCCCGGCGGCGACTACACCCGGCAACGCCACCAGCAGCAACTGATCCGGTCGCTGGTCGGCAAGATCCTCGACACCGACCTGGCCCGCCAGCCCGAGCGGGTCGAGCAGGTGGTGGCGGCCCTCGGCGACATGCTCGTCTACGTCGGCGGGCGACGGATCGTGGAGTTCGCGTACGCCCTCGGCGGGCTCTCCCCCGACGCGCTGACGCTCGTCACCCTGCCCGGCGCGGCCGTCGGTCGGGGCAACGCCTACCGGGGCGAGGAACTGACCCAGACCGGCCGCCGCTTCATCACCGAGTTGCGGGCCGGCAAGGTCGACGAGTTCCTCGCCGAGCACCCGAAACTGGTGGTGCCCCGATAGGGCGATACTGTCAAGATCGTGGATCTCGTCTTCGCCGACCGCGGCCTGCACCTCGGCGTGCTGAACGCCCTACTGACCTCAGGTGCCCTCGCCGCAGCCGACCTCGTGGCGATCGTCGAGTCGACCGGGCCGGACGGCCCGGAGGACGGCTACCCCGGCCCCGGCCCACGCCTGGCGAGGTCGCTGGACCTCCTGCACGCTGTCGCGGTGCCCGCCAACGAGGTGGCGGCGATCACCCGCCTGTACTTCGACGGCGGCAACGAGATCTACCTGCTCATCGAGAAGACCCTGGACATCGACACGGGTGGCGAGTCCGACGACTACAACGTCACATCGCTGGAAGGCATCCAGGCCCTGTCAGGTCTGGAGTCGTTGGATCTGGACGGCCACGGCTATCGCTCGGCTCCGTTGGACCTGACTCCGCTGGCCGGCCACCCGAGGTTGTCGGTGCTGTGCCTGACCGGCTTCTGCGCCTCGGCGGTGGCGCTGGAGTCGCTACCTCAACTGCGCAGCCTCGACGCCTTTCACGCGGACCTCGACGACCCGGAGGTCCCGGACCGCCTGGCGGCTCGCGGAGTGGCGGTCCGCCACAGTTGGCGTCGTGAGCGCGCCGCCCGCCGGGCGACCAGCGCCCGGGCGGCGGGTCAGGGCAACGCCGGTGCGGTGGTACCTGTCAACCAGGCGTCGAAGAACGAGCCCAGCTGACGCCCGGAGACCCGCTCGGCCAGGGCGACGAAGTCAGCCGTGGTCGCGGTGCCGTCCCGCCGCTCGGTGGTCCAGGTGCGCAGGATCCGGAAGAAGTCGTCGTCGCCGACGGTACGCCGCAACGCGTGCACGACAAGTGCACCGCGCTTGTAGACGGCAGCGCTGAACATCGCGCCGGGGCCGGGATCCAGGGTGGGCCGGGACCAGTCCGTCAGGGCGTACTGCTGCTCGAAGTTGCGTTGGGCGCTCGGGCCGCCGTCGTGTTCCTCCCAGAGCCACTCGGCGTAGCTGGCGAAGCCCTCGTTGAGCCAGATGTCGCTCCACCGGGCCAGCGCCACACTGTTGCCGAACCACTGGTGGGCCACCTCGTGGACGACCACGCCGTAGTTCGGCTCCCCGGAGCGGAAGAACCCGGGCCCGTAGACCGGCCGGGACTGTGTCTCCAACGCGTACCCGATCCTCGGGTCGGCCACCACCACCCCGCCGTACGCCTCGAACGGGTACGGCCCGAAGAGACCGGCCAGGTAGTCGGCGATCTCACCGGTGCGCGACAGTGACCGGGCCTGCGGCCCGGTGGCCGGCATGTCGGCCGGCACGGCCGTGATCAGCGGCTTGCCGCTGTGCGTGCCGACGTCCACCCGGTAGTCACCGATCACCAGTGTGGTCAGGTAACTCGCCATCGGTGACCGCTCGGCCCAACGCCAGGTGGTCCACCCGTCGGCCGTGGTCCGCTCCCCCGGTACGCCGTTGCTCAGCGCGGCGAGCCCTTCGGGGACCGTCACCTCGATGTCGTAGGTCGCCTTGTCGGAGGGGTGGTCGTTGACCGGGAACCAGGTCGCCGCCGAGTGCGGTTGGCCCAGGGCGATCGCCCCGTCGTCGGTGTGCTGGAAACCACCGCTGCCCAGCACGCCGTCGGTGACCGCCGTGGGCACCCCGGCGTAGCTCACCTCGACGGTGAACCGGCTGAGGTTCTCCAGCCTCCGGTTCGGCGTGACGACCAGTTCGCCGTCGGCCTGCCGGTGCTCGGCGGAGGCACCGTCCACGGTGACCGAGTCGACCGTGAGACCGCTCAGGTCGAGGTTGAACCGGGAGAGGTTCTGCGTGGCGGTCGCGGTCACCACGGCCCGCCCGACGAGCCGGTCGTCGGCCGGGTCGTACCGCACCGCGAGCCGGTAATTGTCGACGTCGTAGCCACCGTTGCCACTGCCCGGCACGTACGGATCGGCAACGTCCACACTGCCCGGCCGGAACCCGTCCTCACGCTCCCCCGTGCAACTCACCAGCGCCACGGCAGCCACCACCGCCACCGCAACCCCACGCCACCGCAACCCCACCACCCTGCTCACCCCGCCGAGCCTACCGCCGCCCACCCCGTCGATCTTGCACTTGCGGTCGCGGCGAACCACCCGAAACCACCACGAACCTGCGACCACAACTCCATGATCGACGCAGGAAGGGGGTGGGGGT
>NZ_PNOZ01000151.1:0-5066 GCF_002879555.1 Verrucosispora sp. ts21
CCCGCTCTTGAGCGGGGGCGGCGGGGGGCCGTCGCGGCGGTGGGTGTTGCGGTGCTGGTGGGTGGGTCGGCGTACGCCGGTTGGGCGCTGACGCCCTCGGCGGGGCCGGCCCCGGTGGCCCGGCCGAGCGACCAGGTGTCGGCACCGACATCGTCGGTGCCGACGGAGAGCGCCGAGACGATCGCGCCGGCGGCGCCGGCTCCGGATCACCTGCCGGAGATCGACTACGACCCGGCACCCGTCGGCTTCCCCGACGATCCGGACGCACTGGACACCACGCCGCTCACCGAGGGCGTACGCCCACAGCGCCGTCTCGCCGCGTACGACGGGCCCGGTGGGCGGCCGATCGCCTTCCTCATGCCCACGATCAGCGGGGTGGACCTGACCGTCCCGGTGGCGCGCCGCGAGGCCGGCTGGACGGCGGTGCTGCTGCCGTCGGCCAACCGCAAACTGGCGTGGCTGCCACCCGGTGGCTTCGACACGGTCGAGCTGCGGGACCAGATCGTCGTCGAGCGGGTGCCGTACCGGCTCACCTGGTACCGCGACGGCGTCGCGAAACGCAGTTGGCGGGTCAGCCTGGGTCAGCGCGGCCAGGAGACCCCGCTCGGGCGCACCTTCGTGCTGGGGCGTACGCCACCACCGGAGTCGGTCTACGGCGGCGTCGACATCTACGCCCTTGGCTCGGTGCCCGACGACCCGGAATCCGTACCGGCCGGCCTGCGCGGCGCGCACATCGGCATCCACACCTGGTACCACGACGGGGAGCTGGGCCGGCAGACCACCAACGGCTGCATCCGACTGACCCCCTCCGGGCAGCGACTGCTGCTCAAGGAGGTACCCCCGGGCAGCCCGGTGACCGTCGTCGACACGCTACCCACCCCGACCCCGACCGCCTGACCGCCGCCGAACAGCCCTGGCCCGACCACCGGCCATTTCGGGTACGCGCAACCTGACCGGTCGTGGCATGCTCGCCCGACATGAAAACCCGCATCGCTGACCGTTGTCGGACGGGCAGCTCGGCATGATGACCCGCATCGCTGACCGTTGTCGGCCGGGCAGTGGGGACCACCGATGACCACCGCGCGTCCCGCAGCTCGCCAGATCACCCGTTCCGGCGACGGTGAGGTCGGGCTGCGCCGGGCTCGCGGCACCGCGCTGCGTGCGGTCATCGCGTACCGGGATCTGTCGTGGACGCCGTTGTTGCTGGTCGGGGCCGGCCTGGGCCTGTTCGCCTTCGTCGGTGACGAACTGCCCGGCATCGCCGGGATGGTCGTGCTGACCCTCACCAGCACCGGCTTTGCCTGGGGTGGCGCTGCCCTGCTGACCGGCTACCTGACGACCAGCAGGGCACTGGCGCCGGTCAGCGCCACAGTCGTCCTGGTAACGGCGACGGTCGTCTACTACGGACTGATCATCGCCCACGGCCGCCGTTGGCGTCTCGGCACTCTCGAGGACGGCAGTTCTTCCGCCCTGAACGGTCTGGCCTCGGTCGGGCGGGCCACCGCGTTCTGGCTCGCCGCCTCGGTCGTCGCCGGTGTCCTGCTGGGCGGGCTTGGTGCGCTCGTCCGACGGGGAAGCCGGATCCAGGCGTCGGTGGCTGCGGGCGTGGTGCTCGGGCTCCTTGCCGGCCAGGGCCTGGAGTTCCTGATGATCTTCCGTGCCTGGCACGCCCTGGACGCGTTCTTCCTGGGCCGGGTGCTGTCCGCCACGGTCAGCGTCCTGCTCGCGATGATCGGGGCGACCGTGCTGCTCGCGTACCGTCGGGCCCCGAAGTCGTGGCCGGTCTTCGCCGCCACGTCCCTGCTGGCCAGCCTGGCGGGGGCGCTGCTCTGGCACCAGATCAGTTCGATCACCACCGCCATCTGAAGCCGCCGCGGCCACCTGCGGCAGGCGGCGACGTTTCCGACCCGGGCATGGGTTTAGCCTCCGGGGGTATCACCCAGGCATGAGGGCGAGTTTCGGGCTCGGTCGGATCGCGGGCGTACCAGTCGGCGTGAACTGGAGTGTCCTGGTCATCTTCGCGCTGATCTGGTGGGGGTTGTCGGCGAACCTGTTCCCGGCGTCGTACCCGGGTCGCTCGGTCGTCGCGTACGTCTTCGCGGGTCTGGCCGCGGCGGTGGTCTTCTTCCTGGGTCTGCTCGCCCACGAGGTGTCCCACGCGGTGGTGGCCAAGCGCAACGGGCTGGGCGTACAGGGGATCACGCTGTGGCTCTTCGGTGGGGTCGCCGAACTGCGGGGCGAGGCCCGTACGCCGGGCGCGGAGTTGCGCATCGCGGGCGTCGGACCGCTGGTCAGCCTGATCATCGGGGCGTTCTTCGGGGTGATCGCGATGGCCCTCGGGGTGGCCGGGGTGCACGGGCTGCTGCTGGGCGTGATGGCCTGGCTGGCCGGCATCAACCTGCTGCTGGCGCTGTTCAACGTCCTGCCGGCGGCGCCGCTGGACGGCGGGCGGCTGCTGCGCGCGGCGGTGTGGAAGGCCACCGGGGACCGGACCCGGGCGTCGGTGGTGGCGGCCCGGGCGGGTTGGGTGCTCGGCGTGGTGCTGATCGGGCTGGGGTTGTGGCGGTTCCTCAGCGGCGCCGGCTTCGGGGGGCTCTGGTTGGCGCTGATCGGCTGGTTCCTGATCGGCGCGGCCAGCATGGAGGAACGGCAGGCCCGGATGGGCAGCGCACTGCGCGGGGTACGGGTCGGCGAGGTGATGACCCCCCAGCCGCAGACCGCCTCGGGTGAGCTGACCGTGGCCGACTTCGTCGACAACTACCTGTTCGCGTACCGGCACACGGCGCTGCCGCTGACCGAGGACGGACGGCCCGTCGGCCTGGTCACCCTCGACCGGGTGCGCGGCGTGCCGAGCGACCAGCGCAGCAGCACCACCCTGGAGGCGGTGGCCTGCCGAGCCGACGACCTGGTGCTCGCCTCCCCCGACGAGCAGCTCACCGACCTGCTGCCCCGCCTCAGCGAATGCGCCGACGGCCGAGCCCTGGTAGTCGCCAACGGCAACCTGGTAGGCATCGTCTCCCCCAGCGACATCAGCCGCGCCGTCCAACGCGGCCACCTCCGCACCCAGGTCACCACCGACCACTAACCCCCACCCCGCCCCCGCCCTCGCCCTCAGCACCGCCCCAGCACCGTCGATCTTGCACTTCCTGTCGGGGTGTAACGGTCATATCTGCACCAAAGGGGGACCGGAAGTGCATGATCGACGCGGTCTTGTCGGCGTGGACGGTGCGGTCGACGTGATCGACGATGGCGTGGCGCGTGGCGCGTGGCGCGTGGCGCGTGGGGGGTGGGGGTGGCGGCGTGGCGTGGGGGCGACTGCGTGGGGGGTGTGGGTGGAGTAGGGGTGGGGAGTGGTGTGGAGGGTGGGACGGGTAGAAAGGTCGGCATGGTCGAGATTGCGCCTGGTGCCCAGCAGTTCATTCCGCCGCAGGCGGACACTCTCGACGAACTGCGGGCGGCTGCTGCCGGTTGTCAGGGCTGCGAGCTGTACCGCAACGCTTCACAGACCGTCTTCGGCCGGGGAGACGCCACGGCCCGGGTGGTCTTCGTCGGTGAACAGCCCGGCGACATGGAGGACCAGAAGGGCCTGCCCTTCGTCGGCCCCGCAGGTCGACTGCTGCGCCGCGCCGTCGACGACGCCAAGCTGGACCCCGGCCACATCTACCTGACCAATGCGGTGAAGCATTTCCGGTTCGAGCTGCGCGGCAAGCGGCGGATCCACCAGACCCCGGACCGGGTGCACATCACCGCCTGCCGACCCTGGTTGGTCGCCGAGTTCACCAAGCTGAACCCGCAGGTCATCGTGGTGCTCGGCGCGACCGCCGCGAAGGCGCTGCTGGGCCCGAGCTTCCGGGTCACCCGTCAGCGCGGCGAGCTGCTGCCCTGGCCGGCCGCCGCCGAGCACCCTGAGGATTTCCAGCGGGTGCCGGTGGACAGCGTCGGGGACACCACGGACGCCCCGCCGACCCAGCTGCTGGCCACCATCCACCCGTCCGCCGTGCTCCGCGCGGACGACCAGGACAAGGCGTACGAAGGACTGGTCGCCGACCTGACCGTCGCCGCACGAGCCCTCACCTGACCGCTGCGGAACCGCTGCGGAATCCGGCCCTGCCGCGCCCGGACCGGCACAGCTGCTGCTGGGGAGTGTCCATGGGCTGCACCTCGACGTGGCCGCCGGCCTCCCGATGGCAGGTACGCCGGTTCGTCGCGAGGCAGCGGAATGCTGACACACTTGCCGCGATGCAGCAGCTCGCGACAGCCTGGCCGGCGGGTCGGGTGCGACCGGTCCACGGCGGCGCCATCGGGATCATGAGGAAAGTCTCGGGCGTGGCCTGGAACTGTGACGGAAGCCGAGGAGAACCGTGACCACCGACGTGACCACCACGGCATCCGCACCGCCCGACATCGTGCCGATCCAGCGGCGCACCCTGCGGCTGCTGTTCAGCACCCAGATCATCGGTGGCATCGGGGTGACCATCGGCATCGCCGTCGGCGGGCTGCTCGCTGCCGAGATCGCCGGCACCGCGGTCTCCGGCCTGGTGCTGAGCGCCGCCGTGGTCGGCGGTGCGCTGCTCGCCATCCCGGTCACCCGGATCATCACCCGGCACGGCCGTCGCCCCGGCCTGGCGTTCGCGTACGGTGTCGGGGCCGTGGGCGGTGCCCTGGTGGTGCTCGCCGCGACGAGCGGGTCGATCCCGCTGCTCTTCCTCGGCATGCTCATGTTCGGTGGCGGCTCCGCGGCCAATCTCCAGGCCCGCTACGCCGCGGTCGATCTTGCCGCACCGGACCGTCGGGCTCGGCAACTGTCACTGATCGTCTGGGCCACCACGGTCGGCGCGGTGGCGGCACCGAACTTCGCCGCGCTCGCCGACCGGGCCGGCGGGGGGTTGGGACTGCCACCACTGTCCGGCCCGTTCGCCTTCAGCACTGTGGCGTTCCTGCTGGCTGCCGGCGTACTGCTGCTGTTGTTGCGACCTGACCCGCTGCTCACCGCCCGCCGGCTCGCGGCGGCCCGGACCGGCGCCGACCCCGGCACCGGGCCGGGCGGCACCGGGCAGGCCGGGGCA
>NZ_PNOZ01000152.1:0-4384 GCF_002879555.1 Verrucosispora sp. ts21
GGATGGGTGTGGGGTGGTGGGTGGGGGCGGTAGGCTGTTCGGGCTCTGTTATCGACCCTGAGGGCTGCCATGAAGATCGCCGTAACCGGCTCGATCGCTACCGATCACCTGATGAGCTTTCCGGGTCGGTTCGCTGACCAGTTGATCGCCGACCAGTTGCACAAGGTGTCGCTCTCCTTCCTGGTGGACGACCTGGTGCTGCGTCGCGGCGGGGTGGCGGCCAACATCGCGTTCGGCATGGGGCAGCTCGGGCTGCGGCCGGTGCTGCTCGGCGCCGTCGGCGCCGACTTCGCCGACTACCGTTCCTGGCTGGAACGGCACGGCGTGGACTGTGACTCAGTGCACGTCAGCGAGGTGGCCCACACCGCGCGTTTCGTCTGCACCACCGACACCGACATGTGTCAGATCGCCTCGTTCTACGCGGGCGCGATGAGCGAGGCCCGCAACATCGAGTTGCGGCCGGTCGCCGAGCGCCTCGGCGGGCTCGACCTGGTGCTGGTCGGTGCCAACGACCCGGAGGCGATGCTGCGCCACTCCGCGGAGTGCCGGGAGCGCGGTTACCCGTTCGCCGCCGACCCGTCGCAGCAGCTCGCCCGGATGGAGGGCACGGACGTGGTCGGGCTGATCGACGGCGCCGACTACCTGATGACAAACGACTACGAGAAGTCGCTGCTGCAGAGCAAGGCCGGGCTGAGCGACGATCAACTGCTGGACCGGGTCAAGATCCGGGTCACCACGCTGGGCAAGCACGGGGTCGAGATCGTGGGGCGGGACATCGACCCGATCCACGTACCGATCGCCCGGGAGGCACAGGCGGTCGACCCCACCGGGGTCGGCGACGGCTTCCGTGCCGGCTTCTTCACCGCGCTGTCCTGGGGCGTCGGGCTGGAGCGCGCCGCGCAGGTCGGCTCGCTGCTGGCCACGCTGGTGCTGGAAACCGTCGGCACGCAGGAGTACCAGGTACGGCGGGACCTGTTCGTCAAGCGCCTCGCCGAGTCGTACGGCGACGAGGCCGCCGACGAGATCCGCCCGCACCTGCTGCCCTGACCGTCGCCGGCACCCGTCCGGTTGGTTTCGTACTAATAGGGGGCCCGCCTATGCGCGAGGCGTTAACAAGGTGCCCTTCCTTTCACTGGCGGCGGCGGACGTGGTGGGCGGTGCCGGAGGTGCCGAGGAACTCCTGGTCGCGCATCCGGCACCAGGCCGGAATGTCCACCGCCGCCGCCGGATCGTCGGCCAACACCCGCAGCACCGCGCCGACCGGAAGCGCCGGTAGCCGGCGGGCCAGCGCGATCACCGGCAACGGGCATCGCTGACCGAGACAGTCGAGGACCTCGTCCGGTTCGGCGGTCACAGCCCGACCACCCCTGCCTCGGCTCGCAGGTCGGCGACGATGCCGGGCAGTTCGGCGAGGAACCGTTCCACGTCCGCCTCGGTGCTGCCGGCGTGCAGCGAGACCCGGACGTTGCCGTGCGAGAGCACCCCCATCGCCTCCAGCACGTGCGACGGGCGCAGGGTCGAAGAGGTGCAGGAGGAGCCCGACGAGACCGCGAAGCCACGCCGGTCCAACGCATGCAGCAACGCCTCGCCGTCGACGTACAAGCAGGAGAAGGTCACCAGGTGCGGCAACCGGCGCTCAGGATCACCGACCACCTCCACGTCGGGCACCTCCGCCGCCACCCGGGACCGGATCCGGTCCACCAGGGGCGTCAACCGGGCCGCCTCGGCCGCCGCGTCGGCCGCCGCCGCGCGCAGGCTCGCCGCCGCCGCGACCACCGCCGGCAGGTTCACCGTGCCGGGCGTACGCCCGGACTCACGCTCGTCGGCCGGCCAGGGCGACTCCCAGCGGGTGCCCTTGCGCACCACCAGCAGCCCCACGCCGGGCGGGCCACCCCACTTGCGGGCGCTGGCGGTCAGCACCGACCAGCCCGGCGGCACCGGCACCCGCCCCACCATCTGGGCGGCGTCGACGTACAGCGGCACGCCCGCATCGGCGCAGACCGCCGCCGCTGCCTCCACCGGCTGGACCGTGCCCACCTCGTGACTGGCCGCGATCAGAGCGGCCAGCGCCACCCCGGGGCCGGTGACCGCCGTCGACCAGGCGTCCAGGTCCAGCCGGCCGAGCCGGTCGACCGGCACCTCGACGGCCGTACCACCGCCGGCCGTGTGCTGCTGCGCCGCGTGCAGCACCGCGGAGTGCTCGATCGCCGAATGCACAAGCACGGCACCGGCACGTCGCCGCCCCCGCAGGCCGCCGAGCACGGCAGAGTGGGCTGCGGTCGTACCGCTGCTGGTGAAGGAGAGCTCGTCGGGGCGTACGCCCAGGGTTTGTGCGGCGGCCTCGCGCGCGGCGTCGAGCAACTGGCGCGCCCGCCGGGCGGAGGTGTAGAGCCGGTCGGGGTCGGCCCAACCGTCATCGAGGGCGGCCAGCAGCGCCTGCCGCGCTACCGGGTGCAGCGGCGCGGCGGTGGCGGCGTCCAGGTAGACCGAGGATGGAATCACATCTACCCACGCTATAGCCCTGCACCGCGACAAGATCCCCCGTCGGGGGCGGACACTGACCCCAACCGGGTCGAGCCCGTCATGGTCGAGTAATCTGCGACCGTCGGTGACGCCTTTGCCGCTGGTGTGGCGGCTCCGCTCGGCGGAGCCGGCCAGATGAAGACACCGCGGCGCGCTAGGGAGGCAGGACCAGGTGGTCGCAAGGAGTTCGGAGGTACGGCCGACGGCCGTACGGCACAACGCATCCCCGGGAGCCGGTGCTCGGCGGGGGCGGCGTCGTGCCGGGCGTCTCGCCGGGCTCGGATTCGGTGGGGCGGCGCTGCTGGTCCTGCTCACGGGCTGTGACGTCGGCGCGGCGTTCGGGGGCTTCGGCTGGCCGCAGGGTGGCATCACCCCGGAGGCCCGGCGGATGTACGACCTGTGGATCGCCTCGTGCATCGCGGCGCTCGCGGTCGGTGTCTTCGTCTGGGGCCTGATCTTCTGGTGCGTGGTGCGGTACCGCAAGCGGGGCAACGAGCTGCCCGTGCAGACCCGGTACAACCTGCCGATGGAGTTCCTCTACACCATCGCGCCGGTGCTGATCGTCGCCGTGCTGTTCTACTACACCGCGATCGTGCAGACCGACGTGGTGAAGACCACCCGCAACCCCGACGTGACGGTCGAGGTGGTCGCCTTCAAGTGGAACTGGCAGTTCAACTACCGCGACGGCCAGGGCGTCGACGCCAACACCACCGCCTCGGTGCTGGGCACCAGCGAGGTCATCCCGATCCTGGTGCTGCCGAGCAACCGGTCCATCCGGTTCGAGGAGACCAGCAAGGACGTCATCCACTCGTTCTGGGTGCCGGAGATGCTGTTCAAGCGGGACGTCTTCCCCGGCAGCATCCGCAACGTCTTCGAGGTCTCCTCGCTGGAATCCGAGGGCGCCTACGTGGGCCGCTGCGCCGAGCTGTGCGGCAGCTACCACGCCTTCATGAACTTCGAGCTGCGGGTCGTCTCGCCGGAGAACTTCGACCGCTTCCTGGCGGCCAAGCAGGACGGTGCCTCGACGCAGGAGGCGTTGACCGCGATCGGCGAGGAGCCGTACGCGATCACCACCAAGCCGTTCGAGACGCGGCGTACCCAGGACAACTTCAACCAGGGCAGCGCGCCCGTCGGCGCGGGAAGCTGAGGCAACGGGCATGAAGACCGAGTGGCGCATCTTCCTGACCATTGCCGCGTTCCTGCTCTTCGCGGCCGTCCTGTACGGCGGCTGGACCTGGGCCGACTCCGACGGTCGCGTCGAGTGGATCGGCACGGTGGCCCTGCTGCTGTCGTTCCTGCTCTGCTCGATGTGCGGCGGCTTCTTCTGGTTCGTCTCGCGGCGCATCGACCTGCGTCCGGAGGACCGGCCGGACGGTGAGATCGCCGACGGTGCGGGCGAGATCGGCTTCTTCAGCCCCGGCAGCTACTGGCCGTTCGGGCTGGCGCTGGCCGCCACGATCGCCGGCCTGGGTCTGGTCTTCTGGCAGATGTGGCTGCTCGGCCTCGGTGCCGTCGCGGTCATCTTCGCCGCCTGCGGCCTGCTGTTCGAGTACTACAGCGGCACCCGCCGTACCGCCGAACACTGACCCACCCACCCCGACACCCACGAAGGCCCGCCTCCTGAAGGAGGCGGGCCTTCGCGCATTCCCACCCCGCGCGCCCCGACCCGCGCCCCTCACCCTGCACGTCCCCACCCCTCGCGCGGCCCTGCGCGTCGCCCTGCGCGTCGATCTTGCAGTTTCGGTCGCGCTTTTGTCAGGGATGTGGCGTTTTGCGGGGACAGAAAGTGCAAGATCGACGCAGAAAGGGGCGGCACGTCGAACTCGCCGGTGCGCCTGTCCACGCCGACGGGGTCGACCCG
>NZ_PNOZ01000153.1:0-4183 GCF_002879555.1 Verrucosispora sp. ts21
CGAGGTGGGCGGGGTGGTCGTGGGCGGGGGCGTGGTCGGCGGCGGGAGCGAGTCGTAGACGCTTGCCTGCCGCGAGGTCTGCCGGATGCCGTTGGTGCCGTTGAACAACCGCTGTCCCCAGGTGGTCAGCTGGTTCGGGTCGAAGTTCGTGGCCATGTCGAGGTATTCGACGCCACCGCCGTTGCCGCTCCACGACCAGCCCAGCCATCCGATCCCGTTGGCCTGGGTGTACGACAGGATGGCGTCCTCGTCGGGGTCACCGTCGGAGTGGTAGTGGCCGAACTCGCCGACCACGATCGGCAGTTGCCGGCTGCGGAACCGGCCCAGGTAGTCGCTGATCTCGGCGGCGGTGTCGAAGACGCCGTACATGTGGATGGAGAAGACGATGTTGCGGGCCGGGTCGGCGTCGAACACCGTCGGGGCGGCATCGCGCATGGTGAAGGACCAGTCCTGACCCCAGTTCGGGCCGTCCACCATGATGGTGTGGGTCAGGCCCGCGGTGCGCAGTCGCCGGATCGCGTTGCTCGTGTCGGTGGCCCAGGACGAGTAGTTCTGGTTGCCGTACGGCTCGTTGCCGATGTTGACGATGACGAACCGTTCCTGGCCGTTGAGCGCGCTGGCGATGCTGAGCCAGTAGTCGACCGCGCGATCGAGGCTGACCGCGCCGCTCTGCTCGCCGTAGCCGGTGGTGTCGTGCACCTCCAGCACGCAGATCAGCCGGTGGGCCTTGCAGAGCCCGATCACGTTCGTCACGTCCTCGGCGCTGTTGCGGGTCCACCGGTCGCCGCTGGAGAGCACGACCCGGACGGTGTTCGCACCGAGTGCCTTGATGTTGGCGAAGGAACTGGTCTGGTGGGCGTACCAGGTGTGCGCGTGGTTGACCCCGCGCATGATGAACTCGTTGCCGTTGGCGTCGTAGAGCTTGCCGCCGCTGACCGTGAAGCCGGAGGCCGCCTGCGCCGACGGGCCGAAGGCGAACACTGCGGCGACCGTCGCCAGCAGGATGGCGCCGACGCCCGCGAATAGCTTTCTCATGGTCTTCCTCGCATGAGGTTTCTCCCCCGTGCCCAGGGGGTGATGAGTGACGGGTGGCGGCTGCAGCCCGACAGCCGCGGAAGCAGGGCCCGGCGAGGCAGACATCAGCGTAGGCCGATGGATCGGTGGAAAGCAACCGGTTCAGTACGCATTGCGAACCGCGCCGCCCCCGTGACTGCGTACAGGACCGAGCTGTCACGGGGGCGGCCATCCCCACCACAGGGCACGCGGCAGGTCAGCACCTGAACCGGTTCAGGTCAACGGTAGGCAGGGGGCCGGTAGGCGTCAAGCATCGGCGAGGGTTGACACGTGCGGACCGGGGTATCCGGAACGGGCCACCCGGCCCGGAAGGAGACACCATGGTCAACATCGGCTACACCCTGATGGGTGAGCAGGCAGGCCCGAAGGAACTGGTCGACTACGCGGTACGGGCCGAGGCGGCCGGTTTCGACCACATCGTCACCTCTGACCACTACTACCCCTGGCTGGAGTCACAGGGCCACTCCCCGTACGCCTGGTCGGTGCTCGGTGCGGTCGCCCACGCCACCTCCCGCGCGGAGCTGATGTCCTTCGTGACCTGCCCGATCCGCCGCTACCACCCGGCCGTCGTGGCGCAGAAGGCGTCCACCATCGGGGTGCTCTCCGACGGGCGGTTCACCCTCGGTCTGGGTGCCGGGGAGAACCTCAACGAGCACGTCGTCGGCGCCTGGCCGCACGTGCAGCAGCGGCACGAGATGTTCGAGGAGGCGTTGCAGATCATCCGCCCGCTGCTCAACGGTGAGACGTTGACCTTCTCCGGCAATCACTACGACGTGCCGGACGCCTACATCTGGGACCGGCCCGACACTCCGGTGCCGATGGCGGTGGCCGCCTCCGGCCGACAGTCGGCCACCCTCGCCGCCGAGTACGGCGACGCCATGGTCGCCACCGACCCGGAGGCGCGCCTGGTCGAGATGTACGAGCAGGCCGGTGGTGCCGGACGACCCCGCTACGGGCAGGTGGCCATCTGCTACGGCCCGGACGAGGCGGAGTGCCGCAAGATCGCCCACGATCAGTTCCGCTGGTTCGGGCTGGGCTGGAAGGTCAACACCGACCTGCCCGACAACGACGCCTTCGAGGCGGCCACCCGCAGCGTCCGGGAGGAGGACGTGGCGGCCGGCATCTCCTGCGGACCGGACGTGGACAAGCACGTCGAGGCGTTCAAGAAGTTCGTCGACGCCGGGTTCACGCACGTGGCGCTGGTCCAGGTCGGCGGCGACAGTCAGCCGATGTTCCTCGACTGGGCGCAGGAGCAGCTGCTGCCCCGCCTGCGCGACCTGTGAGCACCGGGTCAGCGGGTCGGGGCACGGCGAGCCGGGCCCTGCTGCGGCTCGCGCTCGCCGCACCGGCCGACGCGGCCGGGCTGACCAGTCAGTGGCGACACGTCGACGGCATCCGCACCCACGTCCGACGCAGCGTCGACGCACCGCCCGGCACACCGATCGTGCTGGTGCACGGGCTGGCCGTGTCGCACCGCTACCTCACCCCGCTGGCCGTGGCGCTGTCCGACCACCACCCGGTGTACGCGCCGGACCTGCCCGGCTTCGGGCTCAGCGCCCACCCCGCCGAGGCGTACGACGTACCTCGGCACGCCGACCACCTGGCCGCACTGCTGGCCGCGTACCGGCTGCCGCCGGTGTGCGTGTTCGGGCACTCGTTCGGCGCGGAGGTCGCCGCCGCCCTCGCCGTACGCCATCGGCACGCGGTACGCGCCCTGGTGCTGGCCGGGCCGACGAGCGATCCGCGGGCCCGGTCCCGGACCGGCCAGCTCCGTCGCCTGCTGCTCGACCTGCCCCGGGAGGCGCTGTGGCAGGCCCCGGTCCTGGTACGCGACATCGCCGACGCCCGCCCACCGCGCCTGTGGGCCACCCTCTCGCGCTCGGTCCGCAACCGGATCGAGGACGACCTGACCCGACTCACCGTCCCCACCCTGGTGCTCACCGGCGCCCGGGATCCGATCGCGCCGCCGGCCTGGCGGGACCGGGCAGCTGCCCTGGTGCCCCAGGTCCGTACGGTCTCGGTGCCGGGCGCGGCACACAACGTCGCCAGCACCGCCCCCCGCCAGGTCGCCGACGCCGTTCGGGCGCTGCTCGACGACCGCGTCCACGACCGACTCGACACGCTGACGAACAGGTGAACCCATGCGTATCGGCAACACGGAGATCCGACCCGCCGGTGGCGGCCTCGGCTGCCTTCTGATGATCCTCGTTTCGATCGTCGCCTCGATCGTGCTGACCGTCCTGCTCAACCTGGTCCTCTGACCCTCCTGCGCGTTGCGGTCGGGCCGCCGGTCAGCGGAGCAGGCCGAGGGCGAACAGGGTCTCGCGGATCTCCCGCCCGACCGGCTCCAGGACGCTGGTCCGCAGCCAGCGGGCCGGCGCCACGACGGTGAATCGCCAGACGGCGCGGATCGCCCGGCCCACCGGCACCACCGTGTTGCGCCAGAGCCAGCGGGTCGCCAGCCAGAGTGGACGCAGGGTCAGCGCCCAGCACCACCACAGGATCCGGCCGGACGCCCACCAGGCCCAGGACAGCGCAGCGCCCAGGTGCTCACCCACGACCACCAGCCACCGGCCCACCTGCTGCAGGGCCGGGGTCAGCACCCGTACCAGCCAGGTCACCGGCACCCACACCAGGTAGTACAACGGCACCCAGACCAGGGTGTGGAACAGCCAGGCCAACCCACGCCCGCACCAGCGCAGCGGGGGCCACAACACGTGGTGCCACAGCCAGACCAGGCCCTGCCACAGCCAGGTCAGCGGCAACCAGACCAGCCTCTGCCACAGCCACACTGCGGCGCGGCCCAGCCAGAGCAGCGGAATCCAGATCAGATGCTGCAGCAACCACCCGAGTGGACGCAGCAGCCACCGGTCCAGGAACCGGCCCACCGGAGCCAGCACCCAGCGGTACAGTCCTTTGCCGACGGCCGCCAGCAGCTCCCAGGCCAGCCGGAACGGCAGCACCACCACCAGCACCACGCCGCGCGCGAGGACCCCCACCACCGACGGGCGATTGTCGCCGTTGTCGCTGCGCACCGGCGACGAGGAGTCCCTCACAGCCGGCCACCCTAACCCCCACCTACAACCCCCACCACCCCTCCCAGTCCCCA
>NZ_PNOZ01000154.1:0-3642 GCF_002879555.1 Verrucosispora sp. ts21
GCGGAGGATACGAGATTCGAACTCGTGAGGGTGTTAACCCAACACGCTTTCCAAGCGTGCGCCCTAGGCCTCTAGGCGAATCCTCCGCGGAACAGGATACAGGTCCGCGTCGGCGTGCCCACCCCACCACCCCCTGAAGATCGACGACGGGTCGGGTAGGCTGGGGCTACCTCCCGTGCGGCGGTACCTCGTGAACCTCCCCAGGGCCGGAAGGCAGCAAGGATAAGCGAGCTCTGCCGGGTGCACGGGGGGCCTTTCTGTCTCCGGCCCGGCTGCGCCGCGCTCCCGTCGCGGCTGCCGGGCAACTGGATGGCACGACGTGCCGCACCCGAGATCACGCAGTCGGCCAAGTGCTGCCCGACCCAGGTGCAGCCCTCGGTGCAGATGTTAAGAAGGGGCCCTTCCTCTACCGGAGGCGTTAATAAGGTGCCCTTCCTTGCATCCCGTCAGCGGGGTGGGTGGTCAGTCGGGCGCGGGCGGCGGAGAATGGCGCGGTCGAGAGGAGGCGGGACGCCGTGGCATTGGCGCTCTACCGCAAGTACCGGCCGCGTACCTTCGCCGAGGTCATCGGGCAGGAGCACGTCACCGAGCCGTTGTCGCAGGCGCTGCGTAGCGGGCGGCTCAACCATGCGTACCTCTTCTCCGGGCCGCGTGGGTGTGGCAAGACCTCCAGCGCCCGGATCCTGGCCCGCTCCCTCAACTGTGAGAACGGTCCCACCCCGGAGCCCTGCGGGGTCTGCGCGTCGTGCCGGTCGCTGGGCAGCGACGGGGCCGGTTCGATCGACGTCATCGAGATCGACGCGGCCAGCCACGGTGGTGTCGACGATGCCCGCGAGCTGCGGGAGAAGGCGTTCTTCGCACCGGCCAGCAGCCGGTTCAAGATCTATGTCATCGACGAGGCGCACATGGTCTCGTCGGCCGGCTTCAACGCCCTGCTCAAGCTGGTCGAGGAGCCCCCGGAGTACGTCAAGTTCATCTTCGCCACCACCGAGCCGGAGAAGGTCCTCGGCACGATCAAGTCGCGGACCCACCACTACCCGTTCCGGCTGATCCCGCCGAAGGTGCTGCGGCCCTACCTGGAGCAGCTCTGCCAGGCCGAGGGCGTCGAGGTCGAGCCGGCGGTGTTCCCGCTGGTCGTACGGGCCGGTGGCGGCAGCGCCCGGGACAGTCTCTCCGTACTCGACCAGCTCATCGCCGGTGCTGGTCCGGACGGTGTCACCTACGCGCGGGCCGCCGCGCTGCTCGGTGTCACCGACGCGGCGCTGATCGACGAGATGTGCGACGCCCTGGCCGCCGGGGACGGCGCCGCCGCGTACGCCACCGTCGACCGGGTCGCCGAGGCCGGCCACGACCCGCGCCGGTTCGCCTCGGATCTGCTGGAACGGCTGCGTGACCTGATCGTGCTCCAGCAGGTGCCGGACGCCGCCGCCAAGGGCCTGATCGACGGCCCGGCCGACCAGATCGAGCGGATGACCGCCCAGGCCCAGCGTCTCGGCCCCGCCACGCTGTCCCGCTGCGCCGACATCGTGCACGACGGTCTGGTCGACATGCGCGGCACCACAGCGCCCCGGCTGCTGCTGGAGCTGATCTGCGCCCGGATGCTGCTGCCCGCCGCGGACGACTCCACCGGCGGCCTGCTTCAGCGCCTCGAACGCATGGAACGCCGGCTCACCCTCGCCGGCACCGACGCCCTGCCGGCCGCCGCCGACTCCGCGCCGGCCACCACCACCCCGGCGGTACGCCCCGAGCCTTCCGCCCCGCCCGCGGCTGGCGCCGCGGCTGCGGCTCGGACCGCCGGTGAACCGGCGGCTCCCGGTGGCAGTTCCGGGGTGGCCGCCGCCCGTGCCGCCGCCGCGAACGCCGGCACTCGCGCGCAGGCCGCCGGTGGCCCGGGTACCCGTGGATCGGCGGCAGGCGACGCGGGTGCCCATCAGCCGTCCACAGGTGCTCCGGCGGCCGACGACGGAGGTGGCCACGGCCCGAACCGGGAGGCGACGAGAGCGCCGAACCCGAACGGTGCCGGTCCGGGACCGACCGGCGGGCATGCCGGTGACACGGCAGCCTCCGGTGGTCCGGCCGATGTGCCGCCGTCGCGTCGTCCAGTGCCGCCGTCGGCGGTCATGCCTGACCCCGTCACACCCGAGCCGCCCCGACCCGGCGCGGTACAGCCCGGTGTGCTCGACGCCGCCGCGGTGCGCCGGATCTGGCCCGAAGTGGTCGGCAAGGTGGGCCGCAAGAGCAAGAAGGTCGCCGCCTGGGCCCGCGAGGCCACGGTGCGCGAGGTCGACGGCCAGACGCTGGTGTTGACCTTCCGCTATCCCTTCCACGCGCAGGCCCTCTCCAACGAACCCGACCTGCTGATCGAGGCGCTCTACGAGGAGCTGGGTAGCCGCTGGCAGATCCGGTGCGAGGTGGCCGGCGAACGTGGTGGCGGCTCGCCGGTCGGTCCGCGTGCCGCGTCGGCTCCGTCCCGTCCGGCACCCGCCCCAGCCAACAGCAGGGCGGGGACCGGACCGTCCGCCGGCTCGTCCAGCGCGGAGCACGGCGGGCCAGGCCGACCCGGTGCAGGCACCGGACCAGCCACCGGCACCGCAAGCGCGGCCGGAGCTGCGGGCTCGCCCGGAGCTGCGGGCTCGGCTGGCGTTGCATACTCGGCCGGGGCTGCGGGTTCGCCCGGAACTGTGGGCTCGGCCGGGGCTGTGGGCTCGGCCGGCGCTGCTTACTCGGCCGGGGCTGCGGGTTCGCCCGGAGCTACGAACTCGGTCGGCGCTGCGGGCTTGCCCGGGGCCACGACTTCGGCCGGTGCCGCCAGTTCGGCCGGGGCTGGGAACTCGGCTGGTGCTGCCGGCTCGGCCGGTGCCGGAAGCTCAGCCGGGGCGGCGAGTTCGGTCGGGGTGGCGGAGGCGGTCGACGACGAGGGTTGGCCGGAGCCGGCCCGCCCCGGCGGCTCTGCTCCCGTCGCCTCGACGGCGACCGATGTGGTGGACGAGTGGCCGGAGCCGGCGCGTCCGGGTGGCGGAGGTGACCAGGCGGCTCCGTCGACTCGTGGCGCGTCCGCCGGCACGACCGCAACCGCCCGTGCCGCGACCGAGACCGTCTCGCCCACCGGCGCGTCGACCAACGGCAACACCAGGGCCGCCCCGACGAGTAGCACCAGGGCTGTTCCGCCGAGCAGCACCAGGGCAGCCCCGGCGAGCAGTGCGATCGCGGCGGCTCGTGCGGCGGCGGCCGGGCGAGGTGCGCGTACCGATCAGGCGGCCCGGCAGACCGCGGACGCCGAATTCGCCGGTGAGCCGCCGTACGATCCGGATTTCGACGGCCCGATCCGCAGCGCCGGCACTCAGCCTGCGCCCACCGCCGCCTACGAGGGCTTCGACCCGGGCGACGAGCCGCTGGACGAGATCATCGACGAGAAGACCGCCCGCGAGTCGAGCGAGGAACAGGCGCTCCGCCTCCTCCGCGAGGCCTTCGCCACCACCGAGAAGATCAGCGAACTCGACACCCGCTGACCCCCTACCCCCGTACCCCCGCGCCGTACGCCGTCGATCTTGCACTTTCCGTCGGGGTAAAGGCCGCATTCTGGGGCAATTCGGCGACCGAAAGTGCAAGATCGGCGCGGGCGGGGCGTGGGCGGGGCGGGGG